>CAZVKP010000032.1:0-14471 GCA_964627635.1 uncultured Calditrichaceae bacterium
ACTGCATCCACTTCACCCCGGGACATGAAGTATCCGGCCATATTGTCTGATATTATAAAGAAGGGTATCTTCTCCTGATGGAGCTCCCAGGATGTCAGCCTGGCTCCCTGCAGGAAAGGCCTGGTCTCATCCACTATCACATTTTCTATTTTTCCGATTTTATGAAGATCGGGAAGTTTTAATTCACCAATATCATCCCAATTTGCATCATCCGCTTTTCCCTCTAAGTTAAGTATATGCCAAATTTTTTGAGAGGAAAAAGGAAGTATGGGATTCATCATAATTGCCAATGAAAAGGCAGCTTGTGCACACATATTTAAAGTGGTTGCACATTTCTGAGGATCTTGTTTGCGTGTTTTCCACGGTTCCTGATCATTAAAGTATTTATTGGTAAATCTGGCAATATCCATAAATTGGCGGGTGGCTTCTTTAAATTCAAATTTATCTATTAATTCGCCAATTTGTTTTTTACCTGTTTTTAATCTTTCCAAAAGTACGTTATCCAGAGAATCCAATTCGCGACGCACTGGTAATTTGCTATCATAGTAATTCTGAATGAAAGTAAAAGTCCGGTTGATGAAATTACCCACGATATCGGCTAATTCATTGTTGTGTTTGGCTTGAAATTCTTCCCAGGAAAAGTCTGCATCCCGGGTTTCCGGCATATTAATAGATAGCGTGTAGCGTAATGAATCGGCAGAGTATTCATTCAAAAAATCATCCACCCATAAAGCCCATCCCCTGCTGGTAGAAAATTTTAAACCTTTTATATTTAGGAATTCATTAGCCGGGACATTATTCGGAACCACATAATCTCCAAGTGCCATGAGCATTGCCGGAAAAATAATGGCATGAAAAACAATGTTATCCTTTCCGATAAAATGCACTAAATTAGTGTTTTCCGGATCTAACCAATAGTCTTTCCACCGATCCGGATCCCCAATTTTCTCAGCCCATTCCTTGGTGGATGAAATATAGCCAATGGGAGCTTCAAACCATACGTAGAGAACCTTATTTTTTGCGTCTTCAAGAGGAACCGGTATGCCCCATTTTAAATCTCTGGTAACCGCACGGTCTTCTAATCCCTCATTGAACCAGTTATTACAAAAATTGATCACATTTCCCCGCCAGTGAGTTTTTGTACCCACCCATTTCTCAAGATCCGGTTGAAGTTTAGAAAGCTTAAGGAAATAGTGAAAGGTTCTGGTTAGGATGGGGGTGTTGCCACAAATTTTGCATTTCGGACTAATTAATTGAATCGGTTCCAACCACTTTCCACAATTTTCACACTGATCTCCTCTGGCTTCCTCAAAGTGACAGTAAGGACATTCTCCCTCAATATATCGATCTGCCAGATACATCTTGTCGTGCTCGCAATAAAACTGCTGGACATCTTGTTTATACATCAACCCTTTTTCGTTGAGTTTAAGGAAAAAATCCCGGGCAGTTTCATGGTGAACCGGGAGTGAGGTCCGCGAAAAATTATCGAAACTCATTCCAAAGCGTTCAAAGGTCTGTTTTATATTATCGTAATAGTAATCTACCACCTCCCGGGGCGTTTTTTTCTCTTTTTCTGCCGTAATTGTGATGGGAACGCCATGCTCATCAGTTCCGCAAATGTAGATGACATCACGTTTTTTTAAACGGCAGTAACGGGCATATATATCACCGGGGAGATACGCGCCGGCAAGCTGACCAAGATGTAACCTGCCATTTGCATAAGGTAATGCGCTGGTAATCAGATATTTCTTTTTATCTTGCACTAAAGGTATTCCTCCTTTATCAGCTACGCAGGCTCTTTTTGTAATTCATCCAATGAGAATTTTTCCACATCTTCGTTGGGCAAACGGACATAAACCATTTTATGAAAAATATCGATTTTCTCTACGGTTCCTTCTCCTTGCGGGGTGGTAATAGCTTCATTCACCTCAGGATATTTTCCCAGCTCTTCCAGATAAAACACTTTTTCGAATGCCAGACAGCATTTTAATCGCCCGCAAACGCCGGACAATTTTGACGGATTCATGGGCAGAAGTTGATCTTTTGCGCATTGGGTGGTAATGGTTTCAAACTCCCGCATAAAAGTGGAACAACATAATTTATAACCGCAGGTACCGTATCCACCAATCCGCTTGGCTTCGTCCCGGACACCTATTTGGCGCAGTTCGATTCGGGTGCGGTATTTTCCAGCCAAATCCCGAACCAATTGCCTGAAATCCACTCTTTGTTCGGAGGTAAAATAAAAAGTCAATTTATTGCGATCGAACTGATATTCCACATCAACAAGCTTCATATTCAATTCGTGCTTGGTAATCCGCTCTTTACAAATTTCAAATGCAGTTTGTTCTTCTTTCCTGTTTTCACGGTATTTCTGCAAATCATTTTCTGTGGCAACCCGCATCACATTTTGATGTTCTTCGTTCATTTCTTTTAAGGAAACGATGCGGCCAATGGCCACTACCACTCCTATATCTTCACCCCGCTCGGCTTCTACAATTACATAATCGCCGCTTTTCAAGACCATACCGATGGGATTTGTATATATATTAGTTCGATTGCCTTTAAATGCAACCTCAATTAATTCAGATGGCATTTTATACTTCCTGTATTTATTTTATTACTGTTTAATCAAATGGTTAAGTATAATAGAGAGGTGTGAAAAAATCAACGTTGGATTTAAATTTCTTGGATCATCCAATTCCAGGATCGCTTTTTCTATGTGGTGCACAGCATTCAAATAATCTGCAGTTGAATAGCCGTTCACAAATCCTCTTAAATTTTGCTCTAAATCAGAATTGATGAGTTGTTCAGTTGAGTTTGAATTTGTTTTAATATGTAATGCATCCCTGAACCAGGTCAAAAGAAAGAACAAAAGTAGTCGCATTTCCCGCCGATCCCGGGGGGCGGTAATTTTCTGAATGTGGGTCATTAACTCCTGAGACTTTTCGATGACCACAATTTTACGCAAAAATTCTATAGCAACATCTCGCTTTTCAAGCACGTCATTATCAATAAAATCAAACGCCATTTTGATATTATCTAATGCCAACCGAATGATCCTTGCTAAATGCTCTGGTGGATTGGCAGTATATTTGTTAATAATCTTTAATACCATATCGCCGCTCAATGGCGGGAAGTGAATTAACTGACATCGGGAACGGATGGTAGGAAGAATTCGATGTATTCGTGACGTAATAAGAATTAACATCAGGTTGTCGGGGGGTTCTTCCAAAATTTTTAATAATGCGTTAGACGCCTCAGTTCGCATCTGATCTGCTTCACTAATAATGAATATTTTTTTCTTTCCTTCATATAATTTATATTTGGACTCACTTTTTAATTCACGAATACCATCGATGGAGATAAATGTATTTTTGCCCGGAAATGTCACTCGCCGGTAAGGATTCTCTGCTTTTTCCTGAATTGCCTCTCCGATCACTTCCGGTTTTATGTTGCTTGAACTGGGTGTGGGAAATACGTACTTAACATCCGGAAATTGAAGATTTGAGATTTTAAGACAGGACGGACATTTTTGACAAATATGAAGTGGTCCCCGTTCGCAATTCAGGAGCTTAGCCAATTCTATGGCAAAAGCTTCTTTTCCGGTGCCTTCATTTCCATAAAAAAGGTATGCATGAGGTAAATGGTCGGTTTTTATGGAATTTAATATATTAGCTTGTATCTGATGATGACCAATTTCGGGATTAAATGTCATAACGTTCATAAGAGGTGGCAGGACCAATTAATTCTGGTTTTCAAATTTTTGTTCTGTGGCAACAACTAATTTCTTCACCCCGCTCTGTCGGGCAATATCCATTACTCGAACCACCAAACCGTGGGGTACAGTCTCATCGGCGTTTACGATGAGCGATTTATCGGTGCTCTTTTGCATCGCATCTTTCAGCATTGAACCGAGATTTTCTATGGAAATTTCTTTATCTCTGAAAAGCAATAATTTATCAGGTCCGATAAAAAGTACCGCTTTTTCAATTTTTTGTAGATCTGTTTTTTTTGCTTTGGGAAGAGACAATTTGATACCGGGTTGTTCTAAAAATGTGGAAGATACTGCAAAGAAGATAATCAAAATGAAGAGAACATCAATTAATGGCGTGATATTCAGCAACATTCTACTTCTTTTTTTGTTGGTCCATAGTTTCATATAAACCATTATACCATTTTTTATGCTAAAATTTCCAGTAAAAGTTGGGGAAATCGTGCTTTGATAGCAAGAAGAAATTCAGAGCGGAGAAATTAAATTTTTGTAACTACTACAGAAAAAGTTTTAAAAAAACTGTTGAAACAGTTCCTCTGAAACACTTCTTTTTCATTAACACCGGGATTAATCCCGGTGTTAATGAGAAATGAGAATCTTACCAAAAGTTAGCCGTTTTTCACACTGTGATCACTCCGTGAAACGGCTTCCAAAAAATAATCTTTCGCTGTAGTACTACTCAGAACGTTCAATTATCTATTAGAGGCTTTTGTTTAGATAATTTTCACGAAAATTTCAATTGACTATACTTAATGAAAAGCATATAATTAATAGGCCTTCACGGAAAGATTCTGCAAAAGGAAATTGCTTGTATAATTAAGAACAGGAGATGTTCAAAATAATAAACACTATTATTTGATAAATTTCCCGATAACCAAGAGGAGCATTATCATGTTACAATATATTGATGCATTGATTGCCTTTAGCGGTGTTATTCTTCTGGCAAGTATGATTGTAACCATCCTAACCCAAATGGTTGTTACGGTTTTAAATTTACGTGGTAAAAATTTGTTGTGGGGCTTGTCCCGGCTTATAAGCGAAATGGAACCGACATTGAAGGATGATGCTGAAAAAATTGCCAAAAAGGTTTTACAGCATCCCCTGATTTGCCGGAGTAAAAAACGATTACCGAATGTTATCCGGGTAGAAGAATTTTCCGAATTATTTGTGAAAATTGCGGAATCACCCGAAGATATAAAAGAATTCAGCCAAGAGACTCAGGAAAAATTAAAAGATTTGGCAAAGATGGATGCGGATAAACTTGCTGAGCAATTAGAAATATTGCCTGATAAAATGGAGCAATCTGCACAGAAAAAATTGAAAGAGGTACATGAAATTTATAAAAAACATCTTAAGCAAGCGCGGGGCAAAATTATTGAATTGGAAAGTTGGTTTGATAATGTTACCGATCGCATTAGTGAAAGATTCACATTAAGGTCTAAGCTTATTACGGTGGGGGGCGCCGTGGTGGTGGCGCTTGTGTTACAATTAGATTCCATTCATTTGTTAAGAAGTGTGTATACCAATGCGGAACTTCGATCGCGCTTACTTAATAGCACAGATATGTTTTTGCAACGGGGTGAGGAGGTTACCAAGGGGCAAAATGTATTCACTTTAGCGATGGATTCTCTGGCATCTGCCATTGAGTTGCCTTCCCGAGAACGTAATTTTTATAACCGCTTAAGCGCTGAGGAATGGTTAGTTGAAAATTTATCGGAGGAGCAGGATGAAACTAAGGTGGTGAACCAATATCGTGAGTTGCAAAAACATTTTACCGGACAAAAACTGGGTTATTTGGGTGATCAACTGCTTGCGCTCAAAAGTGACCTCAATCGGTTGGATTTACCCATTTTTGACGAATTCTATACCTGGGAATTCTGGAAGTGGAAATTTACCAAATACCTGGGTATTTTAGTCAGTATTGGCTTAATCAGTTTGGGTGCCCCCTTCTGGTTTAATCTCCTGAAAAATTTATCTAATCTTCGAAGCAGAGTTATGCAAAATGAGGAAAAAGAGCGAAATAAGAGAAAATCCATTGAAGGACAAAAGAAGTAAGATGAAAGGAGTGACTTGCTTAAGCTAATTATAATCCAAAAAGTAGGAGAATAATTTTTATGCAATGATTTTTTCTTGAGGAATAATTGAAAAAAATCTGTCGTAACTTTTCCCGATTAAACACTCAAGTCTCTCACAGGATTAAGGTAAATATGTGATTTATTATTTTCAAATAAATCGTTCAAATAATTTATGAAATTCCCCTGAAATATCAAATTGAGTGACAAAAGTGCTGTTACTTTAAGTATCGTTTAATTCTTTAGCAATTTTGTATTTTCCCCAGGTTCCGATGATAATTCCCATCAGTAAGCCAGCCCATACATCGCCCAGATAATGGTACTGCCCATAAACAGTGGCGAGTGATAGTGCAATAATCATTGGCAGAAACACAAAAATACCCACTTTGGGTTTATAACGCCAAATGATAAATAAAACCACCACGGCCACCCCTACATGCGAACTGGGAAATGCCCCGCCTCTGTATCCAACTTCAGTAACAAATTGCCTGAGCGTATTTCCAAATAATACACCCTGATAGGGAATCTGAATTTGATCTGCAATATAAAATCGGGGACCTGCCACCGGAAAGAATATAAAAAACAGATATGAAAAAAAGAAGGTGATGGTTACAAAATGCATCATTTGGTCGTACAGTTTGTATTTTTTATTGAAATATAATATCGCACCTCCAAGTGGAATGGTCATCCAATAGATGCTGTAAGAAATTTGCATAATTTCGGTAAGCCAGGGCTCTACATATTGTTGAACCCAGATGTTGGGAAGTTCTCCGAATAGCCAAATGTCAAATTTAATAATAACCGGATCGTATTCCCGCATTGTTACCAAGTGAAGAAGCGGTTTCACCTGACCATATAAAAAAGGTAGCGCACCAATAATGTACCAGCGGCGAATAAATTGAAGTATTCTGTGAGTTTGGTTATCTAACCAGTTTATCGCGAAGCAAAAAATCCCAATAATCCCTGCAAGCAAAGCGAGGTGATACCCCCAGTTGTGCAGATTCTGTCTGAAAAGGATAATAAGAAATACCAGGATTAACCAGTAAATAAGGAGATTTCTGTCGAATAGTTTCAATTTGTTCCAAAAATCACGTAGTGATTGGCGCATTTTAAAATTTCTTTCATAAATAGGCATTTGAAATAGCAACTCACAACATCTAATTCTATATTCTTTAATTTTATTGCCGATTTATTCAACGTAAATAAGTATCAAAGTGACGTCATCCGATAACTCTTTTTTGGCACTAAATCTTTTGATGTCTTCCATTAATAACGAACGAATTTTTTTAGGTTTGTAATCGTCATGTTTCTTAACAAATTCGATCAGACGTTCGTCTCCGTATTCTTCACCCTCACTGTTTTTCACTTCGGTAACACCATCCGTGAAGAAGACCAGGTAGTCGCCCGATTGTAAATCCACTGAATCTTGCCGGTATTCCTGATCGGATAAAAAGCCCAATACAATGCCTCCGATTTCCAAGCGCTGCACAGTACCATCTTTTCGGATAAGTATGGGCGGATTATGGCCGGCATTGGTATAGGTCATTTTCAAATTTGATTTATCGATAATGGAAAAGAAAAAAGTCGCGAAATACCCTTCTGCAGTCGTCTCAGTGATTAAATTGTTTAAACGTGCGACGACTTCAACTACCGGATAAATTTCTTTTAATAAGCTCCTGAAGCCGGCATAAAGCATTGCCATTAAGATGGAAGCCGGCGCGCCTTTGCCGGACACATCTCCGATGGCGACGATAAGTTTGGAATCTCTGAGATGAAAAATATCAAAAAAATCTCCGCCAACAATTTGGGATGGTATATTCAGGGTACTGATTTGCAATCCGGCTGAATCGGGGGGTCTTTCCGGTAATAGCACTTTTTGCACGTTGGATGCAACAATTAATTCACTCTCCAGACGCTTTTTCTGCATAGATGCTTCGAAGAGTTGTGCGTTTTCAATTGCAATAACTGCTTGACTCGCAAATGTCATTAGCAGTTCAAGATCTGCAGGTGTAAAATGGTTAAGGTTGTCACTTTCCAGTGCCATTATTCCCAAAACATCCTCACCGTTTATCAGGGGTACCGTTAATTGAGATTGGGTGGAAGGTTTTACGGCGAAATAATTTTTGCTGGCAGAAACATCTGTAATATTGCTGGGTTTTTTTTCTTTAATAACCCAACTGTAAATTCCTCTGTCAAGTTTTAATGAAAGCTTATCCAGTAGTTCTTTATCATACCCACGGGTTACCATTTGGCGGAGTTCATTTTTCTTGTCGTCTATTAAAAAGATGCCGGCGGCATCATAAACCACTAACTGATTTACAGAATCGATGATGGTCTCCAGGACCTCATTCAAATTCAGACTGGCAGAAATTTTCTTTCCAATTTCCAACAATAAGTGATTCTGAAGGGATTTACGTTTTACTTCAGAATGGAGTTGGTCGTTTTCCAACACATCTGCGGTTTTGTTTAAAATCCGAATAATAAATTTCTTTAACTGCCCAAAATTCAAATAATAGCTAAATCCGGAATCAAATAAAAGAAAACCCACATATCCCTTGTAGCTTTTGAGGGGAAAGAAATAATAAAAGGAGTCTGAGTCCGGTATTTCGTTAAAATGCTTTTTTAAATAGTTGCTTTTATATTTCAGCTTATACATGGAATGAAAATCAATTTCGTTTTTGATCGCCTTATTTAAGATTTCGGTATCCGGAAGTCGTATAAGTTTTGGTAACTTTTCGGTGAGTCTGTTCCATTTGAATAGCTCAAGATCTTCGCCCCAACACAAATACACCGCCCAGGTATGATCCGGAAAAGTGTCGAGCAAAAATGCCTGAAACTTATCGATGATAAGCTGAAAGTCGAGTGTTGAATTCAGTTCAAGATTAAATTTTTCCAGGGATCGATTAATGTTATAGATTCGCCGGTAAATATTTTTATCAATAAAATAACGAATTGCCTTGGTGATATTTTCATGAGAGAAGATGGTAATTATTAAGGTTATAAAAAATGCAGGAGCAGGATGAGTAATACCGAAAAAGAAAAAACCGTAGTACAAAACGAGGAATAAAAGCAGATTAATTATTGCGGTTATGAAAACGCGAAGTAGCTTTTTTAGATATGCTCGGGTTTTCACTAATGGATTCCTTATTATAACAACTTATAATTTAACATGAATCATTAATCAAAATTAAAAAAATCAATAACCTAATAAAATTAAAGAAAACTCATTTGCAGTCCAAATATCATTTGAAACAGTTTTGTTATAAATATGAATGACCAATTGGAACAGTTTTTAACCTTTGTGTGATTTTGCGTGAAACAGACTTCTTTTCCCCCTTTGCAGGCTTTTGCATATATGTAAGATGTTATGGAAAAGCCGTTGAAACGGCTGCCTTTTTGCGTAAGTTTCTTATTAACACCGGGATTAATCCCGGTGTTAATGACAAAAAGTAGGAAAAATTTTTTGAAGCAATTTAAATCTAAAGCAGGGTAAGATTAAGCGTTCGCACCTTTCAAAATTTTCAGTATATATTTAAACCTTCCTACTGCAACATTTCTTGAAATAGATTTTGAAATCAGTCTGGAATTCTTTACCTTATTTGCAATAAAAATATCATGAATTAGCTAAATTTAGGAGTTTGTAATGAAAAAAATTGTTTTTTTATTTATTATTACCGGTTTGTTTTTGATGTTGGGTTGTTCTCAGAAGCAAGAAAAAGTGAAATTAACGGAAGGAACGCCAGCATATGAATTGGCGAAAGAACTTTCCAAAAAGCTTCCCGCCTTAGACCCCGATGAAAATAAAGTGCTTGTAAGCACTGAACATTTTGATATTACCAGTGGTGAAGTGGTCCAAAATATACAGACAAATCTTGGCAGCCGGGTCAATTTGCTCCAGCAGTATAATCCGGAGTCTTTAAAACAATTTGTGCAAAAAAATGCTAATGACTTAGCTGAAAAAAAACTTTTAATTAATGCGGCAAAAGAAGCGAATGTAACTGTTTCCAAAGCTAAGGTGGACAGCATTTTACAGCTTCAATACTCGAAAATGGGAGGTAAGGAAAAATTCCAAAACTCACTGGAAAAACAAAACATCAGTTTAGAGTTTGTAAGAGGTGAAATGCGCAAAGGCCTTTTGATACAAGATTTTTTAGACGAAGAATTGGGTAAGCAAATAAATGTAACAGCAAATGAAGTAGAAAAAGCCTACGAGAAAGATAAAACTGCTACTGTTCGCCATATTTTGCTTAAAACGCAAGGTAAGTCTGAAGAAGAAAAAGCTAAAATTCGGGAAAAAATGGAACGCATTTTAAAGGAAGCGAGAAGTGAAAAAGACTTTGCAGAATTAGCCCGCAAGTATTCCGAGGATGAGGGCTCCAAAAAGAAGGGCGGACTGTACAAAAATTTTGGACACGGCCAAATGGTAAAACCATTTGAGGAAGCTGCATTTTCTGTTCCCAAAGGGGAGATCAGTGATATCATTGAAACACGCTTTGGTTATCACATTCTCAAAGTGGTCGACCGTAAGAGAGAAACGCGTCCACTGGACGAAGTTCGTCCCCAGTTAAAATCAGAATTGGAGAAACAGAAGCGCCGGGATGTTTATCGGAATTTTGTGGAGCAATTAAAAGAGGATGCAGATTATCAGATGACCGGCGTTCTTTAGTTTAAATCCTATATTCTATTTGCTTTACGCAGAGTGTATAAGTTTAAATTAAAAATCCCCTTTTTTTCAAGATGAAAATTAGGGGATTTTTTTCATCGGAAAAAAGTTAAAACACCCGCAACCAACAAAGCGATAAAGATAAATTTCTTTATTCTCAAGTCCGGCAAATTTTTAAAAATTGACGTTCCGAAATAAGCGCCAATCATCATCCCCGCTGTAATGACCAGTGCCAACGGATAATGAATGTGTCCCAGGATAGCGTGGTTTGCTGCGCCAAACAGTGCAGTAATCGAAATCATAAAAAGAGCAGTTCCCACCGCGATTTTTGGCGCCAGCAGGATTCCGACAATTAAAACTGGGGTTTTTAAAAACCCTCCGCCTATACCCAGCATTCCCGCAAAAATCCCTGCGGTGAATCCCACAATGATGAGCGCAATTATGCTGCATTGTCCTTTAGGAGTTGATTCGCAATGGATAAAGGGGGGAATAAAGTTGATTTTCTGAAAACCACGAGCCACATAATTGTAATCGGAATCTTTAGGAATCCGAAGTGTCATCAGCAAATAGACAACAATCATCATAAAAATTATTTTAAGAATAAGGTCGGGAATGAGTGTGGTTAAATTTGCACCGGAAATAACTCCTAAAATTGAACCAATCTCCATCACCAAACCAATTTTTAGACTAACGTAACCCTGCTTTAAATTTCGAATGGTGGCGATAATGGTATAAGGGACCATGGCAAATAGCATAGTGCCGGCAACATATTTCAGCGGAAGTCCGAATATTAAAACGATGAATGGAATCAGGAGTAACCCGCCTCCCAATCCTACCAGTGCGCTGGCGGTGGAAGTGGCAATGGAAATGATAAAAATTAAAATGTAATTAACCATCGGTTTATTGGTACCCTCGTGTTTAAAATTTTAAATTTAAATGTAGCCTTAGCTCAGCAAAATGAAATTAATGCCGGAACGCCTAAGATTCATAATGTATTATCATTCCCGGAAATCATAAAATAATAATAGTAGAAGTAGTTCCGGAGATGAATTGCGAATTGTCCGCAGCAAAATGTCTATCCTTCCTGTACTCGTAAACAGAAAAAATCAAATTACCCAGCCAGTGCATTATCCAAATCTGCGACTAAATCTTTAGCCAATTCGATACCGACTGATAATCGTAGTAAGCCTCCGGTTACCCCAATTTTTTCTCGCTCTTCCGGTGTCAGGTAAATGTGGGAAGTGGATGCCGGATGAGATATTAAACTGGCAACATCTCCCAAACTCACTGTAAATTGAACGAGTTCAAGTTTTTCCATCACTTTTTTTGCCCTTTCGAATCCTCCTTTTACCTCGAAAGAGAGCATCCCGCTATAGCCATTAAAATGCTGCTGATTGAAATGGAACTGCGGATTGGATGGTAAACCCGCATAATTTACTTTAATGATTTTAGGATGCTGTTCTAAAAATTGAGCAATTTCCAAGGCATTATGGCATTGTCTTTCCAATCTTACACCCAAAGTTCTGATCCCCCGAATCAAAAGCCAGGCAATCATGGGTGAAATCATTCCACCGTGATACTTCAGATTGGGTAGTATTTTTTCAATTTCTTCATTGGACGCCACCACCACTCCACCTAACAAATCCGAATGACCACCCAAATATTTGGTTGCGCTGTGAATTACCACATCCACTCCGGCATCAAGAGGATGAAAAATAGGCGGCGGTGTGAAGGTGTTATCCACAATAAGAGTGCAATTGTTTTGATGCGCAATCACCGCCCAGCTAAAGATGTCCGAGCTCACCAGGGTGGGATTGGCTAACGGTTCGGTATACAGTATTTTTGTGTTTGGCTGAACACTTGCCCTTAGTTCGTCAAGATTTGCGGGATCGACAAATGTGGTTTCAATTCCCAGGTTTGCCATATGCTCTTTGAAGAGAAAGTAAGTTCCACCGTAAATTAGCGAAGAGCTCACAATATGGTCACCCGGCTTGCAATAGCTTAAAATTGTCGTGGAAATGGCAGCTAAACCTGAGCCAAAACTCAGAGCGGCTTCTCCCTCTTCAATATCCACCATTAACTGGTTCAACGCCTCAATCGTCGGGTTACTATAACGGCTATACACATAACCGGGTTTTTTTCCTACCAGAATATCCGTACCACTTTCTACATCATCATACAAATAATTACTGGTTTGAAAAATGGGAGGAGTTGGCGTGCGTACATGGGAAAAATCCACATTGCTGCCTTTATGAACAAATCTGGATTGCAGATTCCATTTGGATTGATTCTTCATATTGTCCTCTATTAATTATTCATTGTAAAGTTGGTCGATTAATTCTTTATACCGTTGTTCAACAACATTCCGTTTTATTTTTAAACTGGGGGTTAATTCACTCTTTTCTACAGTTAACGGTTCGGGAAGCAGGATGAACCGTTTCACTTTTTCATAGTGTGCAAAATCATTTTGCAGGTTCTCAATTTCCGCGTTCATCATATCATTCAAACGATCATCTTTCATCAGTTTATGATTATCTTCAGTGGGGATACCGTTCTCCGCAGCCCACTGCTTTACGTTTTCGTAACTGGGAACGATTAATGCACTGATAAATTTACGCTTGTCACCGATTAAACAGACATCTTCTATGTATCTGCTGAGTTTAAGCGCATGCTCGATGGGAGCCGGTGAAACATTTTTTCCGCCTGCGGTTACCAGAATACTTTTTTTGCGATCTGTGATATATAAATACTGCTCGTGGTCCATGTGCCCGATATCGCCGGTATGGAACCAGCCTTCCGAATCGATAACATCTTTGGTTAAATCCGGCTGATTATAATAGCCCCGCATCACCGTGTCACCGCGCACCAGAATCTCGCCGTCTTCAGCCAGTTTCACTTGCACATCCGGAATGGGTTTTCCGCAGGAACCGTATTTGGTGTTACCGGGTGGTGTGAGTGTGATGATCAAATGGGTTTCGGTCATTCCATATCCCTCAACGATATGCAAACCCATGGCTTCAAAAAATTTTAATGTCTCTGTGGAAAGTGGTGCCCCCCCGGAAATGGGAAAGCGGAATCTGCCACCCAGTTTTTGTTTGACTTTTTGAAACACCAGTTTATCTGCGATTTTATACTTGGAACTGGAGAGTGAATCCAAATTGTGATTTAGTCTTTTTTCGTGGTAGCGCCTGCCGGTTTTCAATGCCCAATAAAAGAGTTTTTGTTTTAAGGCAGAACCGCTCTCTACCTGATCAATGACCGTATTGCTGATTTTTTCGTACAATCGTGGGACACTCACCATCACAGTTGGCCGAACTTTTTGGATATCATCCACCACCGTGTTGATGCTGGTGGCATATGCGATGGTAGAACCCTTATAAAGCGGACACCAGTGACCGCCTAACCTCTCATACAGATGGCTCAAGGGAAGAAACGAGAGGAAAACGTCGTCCGGGTAAATTCCGAATACCGATTCACTGTTTATAATATCTATGACAAATCCTTTATGGTGCAGCATCACCCCTTTGGGAGAACCGGTGGTGCCGGACGTGTAAACCAGGCTGCAAATATCTTCGGGGTTGATCGCTTCTACATTTTCCTGATAAAAATCCGGATTTTCGCGGCGGTGACGGTCTCCATCATTTAGAAGCTGCGAAAACGGGATGATTTTTTCATTTTCTTGCGCCACTCCGGATATCGGGAAAATGTATTCCAATGATTTGCAGCGATCCCCGATATTTTGGATTTTGTTGAACTGTAATTCATCCTCAACAAATACTGCCCGTACACCGGCGTCATTCATGATGTACTCAATTTGATTTTCCGGAAGAGTGTGATAGATGGGCACTACAACTCCCCGCAGTGAAAAAATGGCAAAATCGCATATCGTCCATTCCGGACGATTATAAGATAAAATTGCGATCCGGTCACCCGGATTGATCCCCTTTGCTGTCATTCCGTGGGT
>CAZVKP010000033.1:0-14451 GCA_964627635.1 uncultured Calditrichaceae bacterium
AGTATTTTGAAGCAGCCGCACAGGCTCAGGAAGCACCAAAAGTTGAGTTTTGATGCTAAAATATAAAAATTGTAATAATTTTAGATCCCCGGTCAGTTTCCTGGCTGGGGATTTTTAAATTGATAAGATTCCCGAATTTTTAGAAGTCAACCAAATTAATGGTATAGAGATTTGTAGTAAACTTTATACGTCGTTAATCAGTCTGTTTTCTTTGGTTTCTTGAAGCAAATTGTTCACGATGTACTTGTAGTCACCCGGTTTTTTACGTGCCCATTGAAGCTGACGATAATAACTTGCGCCTTTATCCAATATTTCAGGTATCACGTCTAAATATTTTGTGGCGTAATTATATTCATGCTTCTCCGAAAAACTTAATATTTCCTGATACAATTCCATTATTTCCTCCCGCAAACCTCGGGTTTCGCCCTGGTCATTGGTTATTATTTCACCCTGTAATCCGTACCGGGATGCCCGCCATTTATTTTCCTCCAGTATCCAGCGATCCATCCGAGGCTTATATCCGTTTTGTTCAAATTCTAAGGCAAACTTTATTGCTAACAAATAAATGAGCGCTGTTAAGCCCAGATTCTCTCGCAGCGTGGGCATGGCATCACAAACTCTAACTTCCACAGTTCCAAAAATTGGATGGGGCCTGATATCCCACCAAATATCCCGCACAGTATCAATTGAATTGGTTTTAATCAAATTTTCGACGAGTTTACTGTATTCTTCCCAATTTTCAAAATAATACGGAATACCGGCGTTGGGGAGCTCTTCGAAGATTTTGATTCGGGACGTTGCCAGTCCGGTGTCGAAACCGTTCCAGAACGGGGAGCTGGCAGAGAGGGCGATTAAATGTGGCAAGTAGTTTGTGAGCCGGTGCATTACGTAAATTACTTTGTCCGCGTCATCGATTCCAACGTGAATATGCAATCCGAAAATTAAAAATTGTCGGACCGGCCATTGAATTCTTCTAAGAAGATTTAGGTAGCGGTCTTGTTGCGTAATTTGCTGTTGTTGCCAGTTGGAGAAGGGATGACAACCCGAAATTAATATGCCCACATCTTTCTCTTTACCAACTTTTTGAATAACTTCCAGATTGCGAGACAGTTCTTTTTCTAAATCAGTGAGTGAATGACAAACCGGTGTGTTAATTTCAATTATGGAGTTAAATAGTTCAGGTTTAAAAAGAACTTCTCCTTCTAATTCGGAAAGAACTATTCTGGCACCGGGGGCAAGTTCTCCTGTTCTTGGACTAATGGTCTGGATTTCCAGTTCCACGCCAACTGTGAATTTTTGTGAAGCATTGAATTTTATATACATATAAAGTTCGTAAGGTAAATTTTGAGCCCTGCAGTTGGGGTATCAATAATAATAAAACAATGCCCTTAAAACAATCAAAATCATGTAGGTACTAAAATTTTTTCAATTTATCATTCACAACATTCAACATAATGGATTTAGCACGATTTGGGATGAAGGCACTTTTAAAACCGTCAATAATTATTGATTTAATGTCGTCTAAGTTCAAATCTAAATGTTTTGCGGTGAGGTGTAATTCATCGGTAACAGTTATGTCGGACACTAATCGGTTATCCGTATTAATGGTAATTCTCAAGCCGTAATCATAGTAGAGCCGCAGTGGGTGGGTGGTAAAACTGCTGGCTGCGCCTGTTTGAACGTTACTGGTAAGGCAGATTTCCAGTGGAATTCGGTGATCATTAACGTAGTTTAATAGATCACCATCTTCATACAGGCGTGTTCCGTGACCGATCCGGTGCGCTCCACAATCATGGAGTGCCTGATGGATACTTTCCGGTCCGAAAGCTTCTCCTGCATGAGCGGTGGTATTAATATTATTATTGCGTATGATAAAGAAGGCTTCTTTGTGATCTTTAGCGGGATAATTTTCTTCCTGGCCTGCCAGATCGAATCCGACAACGCCTTTATTTTTATACGCCACGGATAACTCTGCCAGAATAAGGGAGGTTTCAGGATTGATGTTACGCATTCCGCAAACAATTATACCGGTTTTAATATTGAATTTTTTTTCAGCTTCCTGTAAGCCTTCCAGTACAGAGTCTACAATGGTGGTGAGCTTAAGTCCCTTGCGAGTGTGTAAAATGGGAGAATAACGAATTTCCATATACCAAACATTTTCTGCAGCGGCATCTTCTGCTAACTCATAAGCGATCCGATATAATGCGTCCGGATCTTGCATCACAGAAAGCGTAATTTCGAATCCCTGAAGATATTCTGCCAGATTTTTACAAAATTTTCCACTCTTGACTATTTTTTCAAGGTCGGTTGGATTGGTGGTTGGCAGTTCTACTTTTTGTTTTTTTGCCAAATCAATTAACGTATTTGTCCGCAAAGAGCCATCCAAGTGAACATGCAAATCCGTTTTGGGAAGTTGTAGTAGTAACTCTTTCGGTAGTTCCATATCTCACCATTCAATCTATTCAATAATTTAACGGCAGTCTGCTATTTCAGGTCCAATTTTGGTCTTTTGGATGTATCAGCCGGGACAGTTTGTACTGTATCAACAGGGACAACTTGACTGGTTGTTGTATCTTCTATCGCTTTATTCTTATTATCTGTTGTATCCGGTATCTCACTTTCAGTCTGCACGGGAAGTGCCTGATCTTCCTGCATTTCTTGTTGCTCCTGTATCGCCTTGCCAGATTCCTGCACCTCTGCTGAAGTGACTCCCTCTTGTCTTATTTCTTGCAGTACATTAGAAACGGCGAGCCGCATTTCTTCCAGACGTACATCTGCTCGCTCTGCCCATTTTGTATTCGGGAAACTTTGGATCGTTGACCGGTAAGCCAGGGTTGCATCTTTAAATTTATGAAGGGCAACATACAGTTCTCCGATTCGATATTGGGCATAGGATTTAGCTTGTTTATCGTCACTATTGGGATAGTGGATAGCTTTGCGGTAATATTCTACCGCATTCTTGAAATCTTGTCCTTCATTTGAAAGACCGGCAACAGATGAAATTCCCGCATTTACCTCGTAATATTTTGCCATCTCGTTATAAACCTCGGGAACTCGGCTGGGAACAAGATTTTCACTTACCAGATTATAAAGAAGATCCATTCCCTTTTCATAATTTCCCAAGTCGTTGTGGCAGCGGCTCAATCCTAATACAGCATCAATATATTGCCTACTGGTCGGATATGAATTGTAAATTGTTTTATAAGTTTCCCTGGCTTGCTTTAAATTTCCTTGTTGATAAAGTTGATCTGCCTTTTCCAGAAGAGTAGATGGGTCGGTGTCCGGTGTGGTTTTAACACTTGCCTCTCTGCTGCTACAGGAAAGCGATAGAATGATCAATATACCAGTAAAAACAAAAATCATCTTGTTCATCACAAAACCTCCTTCGAGATGATAGTTTAAGATAATCGTTCGAATAGTTTTTGTACCTGCTCCCAACTGTTTTGAACAATGTTTTCAGATTCAAAATTTATAAGTTCCCCCTCTTTTACCACCCAGGAGCCATCAATCATGACATGCCTCACATCGGAAGCGCGAGCAGAATAAACGATTTGAGAATAAATATTATCGGATGGTACGTTGTGAACTTTATTTAAATCCAATATTGTCAGATCTGCTTTTTTACCAGTTTCCAGACTCCCAATTAGGTTGTTTAATCCAAGGGCTTTCGCGCCATTCCGGGTCGCCATATCAAAAACACTCTTTGCAGAAGTTGATTGAACACCAAACTGTGGCTTTTGTATGAGTGCTGCTATTCGCATTTCCGAAAACATATCCAGATTATTATTGCATGCTGCGCCGTCAGATCCCAAACCAACGGTAATATTTTCTGACAAAAATCTTGGTATCGGTGCAATGCCCGAACCAAGTTTCAAATTAGCCGTAGGACAATGTAAGACACGAATATCATGATCTGCAATCATTTTAATTTCTATTTCTGAAACCCAGATGCAGTGGGCAATACAAAGTTTCGAGGAAACCAAATTGTTTTTCACAAAAAATTCAATATTTGTAAATCCAGTGGAATCTTTGACAATACGCCACTCTTTTTGGTTTTCGGAAGAATGGGTATGAATAATGAGATCAAAAGATTCTGCTAATGATTTTACACCTTCCCAAAGTTCCGGACTGCAAGATGGTACAAAGCGAGGCGCCAGCGCATATCGAATACGGTCCTCTGATTTTCCGTTCCATTTTTTGATTAAATCTTCGGTGGATTGCAGATTTTGGGAAGTGGTTTCTTTGTAGGATTGATCACCGCTATCCATCATTACTTTACCACTGAATCCACGGATGCCACTGTTTTCCATTTCTTCAAAAATGACATCTTGAAATCGGGCGTTGCCCATGTCTAAAATGCAGGTTACACCGCCCAGCAACATTTCCGCTAAACCCGATTTTGCAGAAGCACGGAGTGAATTTTCATCATGTGCCATTTCAAACGGCCAGATTCGTTCCTGTAGCCATTCCAACAATTCCAGGTCGTCGGCCAAATTCCTAAATAATGTTTGGCAAAGATGAACATGAGCCTGCACAAAGCCGGGTATCACCACCAAGCCGTTTAAATCAATGACCTGGTGATCGCCGGAGGGTAACTTTTCACCGATGGCTTTTATACGATCGGCTTCAAGTAATATGTCTCCATTGACAATTTGATCACTGGCATTTTGGGTTACAATTAAACCGTTTTTTAGCAGAATACCCATATAAATCGATTAAAGTTTAGTTTTATCAAATATATAAGTGATAAAATATTTAAGCAAGTAAAATTAGTTGGTTGAAGTTAATCTAACCAAATGCATGGTATCATGAATGATTAAAATATTAAGGTGAAAAATTTTGATGGATAATGCATTATGCAAAAAACCTTAGAAATATAAGCCAAAATGAGCCTCCCCTTGAGATATGAACGGGATTTGGGAATTCCCCAAAATTTTGACACCCGGAAAAACTATTTTAACAAAAGTTGAATAAATTCCCTAAATTCTATGGATATTTTGCAACAAACTCTCCGGGTTTCAGGTATTGACGATTGTATAAAATCAATGGTTGGAGTTCGTCATTTGGATCACTATGAATTACTTCACCAATAAAAAGCGAGTGGTCCCCTGTACTGAAGTGATCGACCAGTTTACATTCATATACTGCAAGACAATTACGAAGGACTGAAGTATTAATTTCCTTAGCAGGAGTCTTTAATTCTGCAAATTGTTGCATTTCCCACTTGTTTTGCTTGGCACCGGAAATAGTTCCTGCCAGGGTTGATAATTCTTTCTGTTGATCGGTTAACACGATTATTGCAAATTCGCTTGATTTTAATACCAAATTATGAGAATATCTTTTAGGACTTACCGCAACCATCAGTAAAGGTGGGGTGGTTGATACCGGGGAAACCCACGCCATGGTAGCAATATTTTCTCTATCTCCATGCGAGACGGAAAGCATGGTAACTGGGTGAACGACATAACGTGAATAGGTGCTTAAATTCCGGGTCATAAAATCTCCTGTAATTTTGTTTCTTGTTAAAAATAGTTCAATATAATTTATATCTCAAAAGTTAGGTAATATGGTTTATAATTCCAATTAATAAGAATTTTTATTCAACAGTATGCAAAAATAAGTCACTAAAATTGTGATAATTGTTTCATAAACAACTTGCCAGAATTAATGTACTTTTTTAAATTAATTAAATTTATAAGATGAGAATTAAAAATCAGGTTTTCATTAAAATTTTTCTTATAAAACCTGGATTCTCAGAAGTAAATGTCTAACTACAAGTATTATATTGAGGATTGCAAATATTAAAATTAATACTAACTAAATAATAAGTGAAGGAGGATTTTATGTCTGTGAAAGTTGCAATTAATGGATTTGGTCGGATTGGAAGATTAGTGTTCCGTGCCTTGCAAAAGGATAAGGATACTGAAGTGGTTGCGATTAATGACTTAACTGATGCGAAAACATTAGTGCATCTCCTGAAGTATGACTCGGTTCACGGTAAGTATCCCGAAGCGGTCTCTTATGAAGGAGATACCATGATTATTGGGAATCAGCGAATAAAAGTATTGTCTGAAAAAGATCCCACTCAGCTTCCCTGGGATAAGATGGAAGTAGATATGGTTGTGGAATCAACCGGTGTTTTCAGGGACCGAGAAAAATTGTCCTTGCACCTTAAAGGTGGCGCAAAAAAGGTTATTCTAACTGCACCTGCTAAAGATCAACTGGATAACACCGTGGTGATGGGTGTAAATGACGATACTTTAAAACCGGATCATAAAATCGTATCTAATGCAAGTTGTACTACTAACTGTTTGGCGCCGGTCGCCAAAGTGTTACATGACACCTTTGGTTTAAAGCGTGGTTGGATGACTACGATTCATGCTTACACCAATGATCAGCAAATTTTAGACCTCCCGCATAAGGATTTGCGGAGAGCCCGAGCGGCCGCAGCCAATATTATACCGACCACTACCGGAGCGGCTAAGGCAACCGGGCTTGTTATTCCGGATCTAAAAGGAAAGTTGGACGGTATGGCTGTTCGGGTACCTGTAAGTGACGGATCATTGGTGGATTTGGTGGCAGAACTGGAAAAGGATGCCACAAGAGAAGATATCAATAATGCCATGAAAAAAGCGGCGGATGGTAATTTAAAAGGTATCCTTGAATTTTGTGAGGACCCGGTTGTTTCATCCGATATTGTTGGAAATGACCACAGCAGCATATTCGATTCACTTTCTACCCAAGTGATGGGCGGAAATCTGATAAAAGTGATCTCCTGGTACGATAATGAATGGGCTTATTCACTTCGAACGGTTGATATTTTAAAGAAAATGATTTCGTTATAATTGCACGTATGGAAAATCCCCCACTCTTTAGTGGGGGATTTTTACTAACCAAAACGGAGGAGGCAAATCATGGCAAAACTCACCATAGATGATTTAAAACTTAAAACTAAAACAGTATTAGTTCGGGTAGATTTTAATGTTCCTTTGGATGATCAGCAAAATGTAACTGATGATTTTCGAATTCTTTCTGCGCTCCCTACTATTCAAAAAATTCTACAGGAGGGGGGCAAGGCAGTACTCTGTTCTCACTTGGGCAGACCGAAAGGAAAAAAAGTTGACAGTATGAGCCTTAAACCGGTGGCAGGGCATCTTGGAGAGTTGTTGGGTCAACATGTTAAATTCGCAATGGATTGTATTGGTCCGGATGTCGAAAAAATGAAGGAATCACTCTCTGAAGGAGATGTGTTGCTTTTGGAAAATCTCCGTTTTCATAAAGCAGAAACAGATAATGATCCTGAATTCGCGAAAGCACTTGCAAAGGGTTGCGATCTTTATATTAACGATGCGTTTGGTAGTGCACACCGGGCACATGCCTCAACCGAAGGGGTAACCAAATACTTTGAACAATGTGCCGCAGGTTATTTGATGGGGAAAGAAATATCATATTTGGGGCATGCTGTCGAAAATCCTGAAAAACCGTTTGTCACGATACTTGGTGGCGCTAAAATCTCCGGGAAAATTGATGTTATTAAAAATTTAATGAATAAGACAGATGTGTTGATTATTGGCGGTGGAATGATATTTACATTTTTCAAAGCGCAGGGAAAAGAAATCGGAAATTCGCTTCTTGAAGAAGAGCGTTTGGACATGGCAAAAGGGCTGATTCAAAGTCTCGAATCAAGTCAATGTAAATTTGTATTACCTAAAGATGTTTTGGTAGCCAATAAGTTTGAAGCAGGGGCAGATACTAAAATTGTAAATATCGATGATATACCGACCGATTGGGTAGGTGTTGATATTGGTCCTCAATCTATTGACGAATTTAAGAAAATTATCGGTGATGCGAAAACTATCGTTTGGAATGGTCCCATGGGTGTTTTCGAAATTCAAGATTTTGCAAAAGGTACCGAGGAGATTGCTAAAGAATTAGCAAAAGCTACAGACCAGGGTGCGACTACAATTGTTGGGGGTGGAGATTCTGCCTCAGCGGTCAAAAAGTTTGGTTTGAGCGATCGGATCAGTCATGTTTCTACCGGTGGTGGTGCCTCGCTTGAATTTCTTGAAGGTAAAGAATTACCGGGTGTGGCTGCACTCACGGAAAAGTGAGATTTTAAACTTGAAACTGGAAACTGGAAATTTGAAACTTGAAATTGGCAATAATATTTTTGTAACAGTTAAAATTGAAGTTTGTTGATTTGAGCAATTAGCAGAAGTTAAGTTCAATCGTAATGACTATCTTATTGTCAGATATTTTAAATAATTTAATCATTATAAAATATACGGATACAATTTATGAAACCCATTTATGATTTGGATGTATATAAACTCTCCGAGAAATTATCCGATTTAATTTGGTATGCTTTTGATGAATGGACTGAAAAGGCTAAGAAAACAATAGGTTATCAAATCATAAGATCTTCAGACAGTATTGCTGTTAATTTGGCTGAAGGTTTTGGCCGATATACGCCTGCGGATAGAAGAATGTTTTATCGATATGCAAGGGGATCATTCGAGGAAACAAAAGCCTGGCTTAGAAAAGCGATACGACGAAAAATAATAGATGGGACAAAAACTGAAAAAATTACCACTATTGTTAATGAATTAGGTCCCAAATTAAATGCTTTTATAAACAGGACAAAATAAATTTACATATTTATTCGAAATAAATTTCAAATTTCCAATTTCTAATTTCAATCAATAAAAATTGGTAAACGATCATAATGAAACAAGAAATGACTAAATGAAAGGAATATAAATGGGCAATAAAATAATCGCTGGTAATTGGAAGATGTTTAAAACCAATTCGGAAGCGCGACAATTAGTTAACAAATTTAGGAAATTACTGGACAAGGAACCGGCACAGAAAAGTAAGGTTGTGGTTTGTCCGCCATATACGGCGATCTCTACAGTGAGCGAGAGGTTGAAGGGGAGCGACATAGCGGTTGGAGGACAAAACCTGTTTTGGGAAGAAGAAGGTGCCTACACCGGTGAAATTTCAGCCAAAATGTTAAAAGGTGCCGGTGCTAAATGGGTTATAATAGGGCACAGCGAACGTCGTCGATATTTTAAAGAAGATGAAAATATAATAAATAAGAAGATAAAGGTTGCGCTAAAAAATAAATTGAGGGTCATTTTTTGTGTGGGTGAAACTCTTGAGGAGCGTGAACAAAATTTGACCAAAGATATTGTGGGCAACCAAGTCGAATGGGGATTGAAAGGATTCAGTGAAACCGAATTGAAAAAAGTGGTTACTGCATACGAACCGGTCTGGGCAATTGGAACCGGAAAGACTGCTACACCGGAACAAGCTCAGGAGGTGCATGCTTTTATACGAGACATTCTTGGAACATTGTTTAAAAAATCTGTTGGGAAGAATATGAGTATTTTATACGGTGGTAGTGTTAAGCCCAAGAATGCTGAAGGGTTACTTTCGAAAGATGACATAGACGGTGCGCTGGTTGGAGGCGCCTGTCTGGAAGCTGAGAGTTTTCATCAGATTATTAAAGCAGGTGAAAAGGTATTTTGAATTTACGACACCTTGCATAAACCTTAAGCCCCCTTTATTATAAGTTTTGGAAGGGGGTTTTGATATATAGTGAGCTTGCAAATCTCTTTATAATTATCATTACATAAAATCTGTTTAAGCCGGTTTTAATCATAAGCACCAGCCAGAACAGCTATTAGGAACTGACATTCCAAAAATTTGGTGAACCCTTTTCTCTGTATATCGTATGAAAGATGTTTTAGATTCATGCTGGTTCAAAAAAGAAATTCATATTAAATTTGCCAGTCAAAATTCGGGTAGTGTTTATGATACAAATTTTAGATATAGAGAAAGACAGCATCGCTCAGGATTTGGGAATCCAACCCGGGGCAAGGCTGATTAGCATAAATGGAAATGCCATTAATGACATGTTGGATTATCGCTTTTATAATTCCGGTGAAGAATTGGAAATGCTCATCGAACAGGATGGCGAACAAACAATATTCGAAATCGAAAAGGACTATCAGGAGGATATTGGATTTATTCTGCAAGATCTAAAAATGCGCAAATGCGGGAACAAATGTGTCTTCTGTTTTGTGCATCAGAATCCGAAAGGATTGAGGAAATCACTTTATTTTAAAGATGAAGATTATCGCTTTTCCTTCCTTTATGGGCATTATGTAACGTTAACCAATGCAAAGCATAGAGACTTGGAGCGGATTGTCGGGCAGCGCCTGACACCGCTTTATGTGTCGGTTCATGTGACCGATCCCGATTTGCGTAAATATATGATAGGCATTAAATATGACGACCGTTTACTCGACAAGATACAATATCTAACCGAGCATGGCATTGAATTAAATTGTCAAATCGTGCTCTGTCCGGAATTAAATGATGGTGAGTATCTTGACCAAACGATTACCGATTTAAAACGATTTTACCCAATGATTCGTTCAATCGCCATTGTGCCGGTTGGGCTCACCAAACACCGGCGAAATTTACCGGAGTTAAAGCCGGTGACCAGGGAATATGCATTTCAGCTTTTTGATAAAATGGCAGAAAAACGGGTTGAATTAAAAGGGGAACTTGGCAGCTCTTTTGTGTATCTATCTGATGAATTCTATATCCGCACCTGTGTAGAGCTGCCCCAGAATGATTATTATGAAGGCTTTTACCAATTGGAGAATGGAGTGGGATTGACCCGTGATTTTATCAATCGTTTTCATGAAGAACTACCTATTCTCAATAATATGGCTCCTCAAATGAATTTAACATTGGTAAGCGGGGAATTGGGAGCAACCGCATTGGCACAGTATTTCGTTCCAAATATCCAAGAAATTCCCAATCTGGATATTTCTCTGATAAAAGTTGTAAATCAATTTTATGGAGATTCGATTGTAGTGGCGGGTTTGTTGGTCGGAGAGGATATTTACAATGCATTGAAAGATGTGGAACTGGGAGATTATGTGGTGCTTCCCCCGCGGGTGTTGAATCACGATGGAATATTCCTGGATGATTGGACGGTGGGTGATCTGGAGCGATTATTGAATCGTAAAATATTCACCTTTCCGGACAGCTTTATAAAACTGTTTGAAAATATTGATGCTCAGAAAAGTGTTGAAGAAGGCACTGCTAAACAAATTCGTCATGCCATTCCCAGTCTTTATGTGGCGGAGCATAATAAAAGTGGGGAAGGTTGGGGGTAAGAGAGATTGGAAACTCGTTAAATCATAGAGGATTTAATCTCGGTAATAAACAAGGATGTTTAAGCTCTTACCGGGAAAACTCAAAATTTGATACTTGAAACTTGATATTGGAAACATAAGCGTTTCAAAGCTTTACAACTGTTATTGACAGATGACAACTGACCAATAACAAATGCCGAGATATGAAAAACAATTTACGTAATTAGAATAGAAAGAAACGAATAAATGGCGTTACCTATTGTTGCAATTGTAGGACGACCAAATGTTGGCAAATCCACTCTCTTTAACCGCATTATAAAAAAGCGGCAGGCAATTGTGGATGATTTACCGGGGGTCACCCGGGATCGTCATTATGCCCTAACTGATTGGGCGGGGCAATCTTTCGTGTTGGTGGATACCGGCGGATATTTGCCCCAATCCAGCGACGAAATGGAAATGGCTATCCGCGAGCAAGTGGAAATTGCAATCGATGAAGCAGATTTAATTCTGCATTTGGTGGATCGGGCAACCGGTATCACCGATTTGGATACGGATATTGCGGAAAAACTCAAACGTTCCAATAAAACTGTGATGCTGTTGGTTAATAAAGTGGATAATGAGAATATGGAAACTGACATTTACCAGTTCTATAATCTTGGTATGGGAGACCCGGTTGCTATATCCGCTCTGCAGGGCAGAACAATTGGAGACATGCTGGATAGATTGAATTTGCAACTAAAAAGCGTCACAACACCTAAAGTAGAAGATGGCATTAAATTAGCGATAGTTGGTCGCGAAAATGTCGGAAAGTCCTCATTTGTAAATACATTGATCGGACAAACCCGAGCAATAGTAACCACCGCCCCCGGTACTACCAGAGATCCAATCGACTCTCCATTAAAATATAAACAGAAAAAATATTTACTTATCGATACCGCGGGATTAAAACGAAAAGCAAAAGTTAAAGAAAATGTTTTATTTTACAGCCAGCTTAGAACGCTAAGAAGCATTCAACGGGCAGATGTGGTGATATACTTTATGGATGCCACCACCGGACCAACCCGCCAGGATCTGCGCATGCTTCACGAGGCGGTTCAACAAAGAAAAGGGATGGTTATCGCAGTGAATAAATGGGATTTGGTGCCGAAAGATGAGCATACTTTATTTGAATGGGAACAGGCATTAAAGCAACGCCTGGGAACATTTAGCTTTATTCCGATTGTCTTTACCTCCGTTTTAGAGAAAAAGCGGCTTCTAAAATTGTTGGATGTAGCAACCCATGTTTACCAGGAAATGCATAAATACCTTAAGACAAGCGAATTAAACAATTTGGTCCTTCCAATATTAAACCAAACCACGCCACCTGCGGTACAAGGGCAAGAAGTTAAAATCAATTACGTTACGCAAGTAAAAAGTAATCCACCGGTAATTGCCTTTTTTTGCAATTTTCCGGAATTAATTGGCGCATCTTACAAAAGGTTTCTTGAAAAGAAATTAAGGGAAATTTGGGGATTCGAAGGTGTGCCCTTAACAATTGTGTTTAAGGCCAAGCGGAAACGTGCTCATGTCGTCAAAAAAAGTGGATGAATACTTTATGAAGACTTCATCTTTTCCGAATATAAAGTACATGAAAAGAACTTCTTCTACTATTTTATTTTTATTATGCATTTCTCTTTCTTTAGGATTACAAACCTCTCTGTTGGCCGATACTGATTTTACCCAATCCGCCAGACAGATATTGGGAATTGATCCTGAGAACTCAAATCGTAAGTGCGGATTTCCATTTGTCCTTCAAGCCAACAATCCAAAAAACCAGGAACTGCATCGTCTATTAAGAACCTATCAGGCTACCAAACAAGATCTGGAATCGGTTCACATTTCACCATCCGGTCATTTTCGTATTTTTTACACCACTGAGGGGTATAATGCCATTCCCCTGTATGACCGGGACCAAAATGGTGTTTATGATTATCTGGAATTTGTAGCTAAATCATTCGACCGGGCATGGACAATTGAAATTGATTCACTCGGTTTTAAACCACCTCCGGACTCCAGCGGTCAACCCCGAGAAGTTTATTCAATTGAATGTCGCAGAATTAATGATTACGGCGTTACCTATTTAGATTATCTCATTAATGACGGGACAAACGCGAAGTATTTTACACATATTGAAATGAATACAAATTATGGATTTGTTACATATCCCGGAGTGACCGATCAATTTGTTCGGGATAGTATGGCCATTGCGGTGACTGCAGCCCATGAGTTCAATCATGCATTGCAAATGGGCTATAAACTTTGGGAAGAGCCTATTGAATATTGGTTTGTTGAGAGTTCTGCAGTATATATGGAGGAAGTAGTTGCCAGTGAGGTAAATGACTACTTGAACTATTTGCCGGCTTTTTTTAGCTCCAGCGACAGCCCGTTAGATAATTCAAGTAATGCAGATAGAGATTATGGTAAAGTGGTGTTAGAACTTATGCTGGGACAAATATACGGAAAAGATGTGGTTAGGGAAATATGGGAACAAATTGAGCACACACGTGCACTTCCAGCGCTGGAAAAAGTATTGCGGAATTTAAACACTGATATTGCCCATGAGCTCGTCCGTCTTTCCACCTGGATTTATTTTACTGGAGAACGTGCCATAAATGCCGGTTTTTTTAAAGATGCGTCACTTTTTAATTTATATGGCGATTTGGAATTTGAATTTGCCAATCCCATTCAATCATTTCCTGATGAAATTGTGATAGATTCATTACCGCGATTGGCATTTCGGTGGTACCGTGCTGAAGTAGAAAATGAAAATTCCACAAATTTTCTATTAAAAACCGAGGAAGGTGCTTCCGCAGAAAATATGTTTATTCTTTTTGCGGATTCAATATCCGGCGAGGTTTATAGGGTACCGGCTGCTGTTGGTTTTGATTATCCGCACGCTTTACCTTTGGATGGTTTATTTTTTAGTATAATAAATGGCTTTAACAGGGGAGAGGAAAGGTTTGAATATCAAGTTTTGTCTCATCCTGAGAAAAAACAGAAAGACGATGAAATTTATGTATTCCCCCAACCTCTCAAACTAACCCAGTCCCAACCATTTTTAACTTTCATGAATTTACCCAAAGAAACGGACATTTATATTTATTCTGCGACCGGCAGACATATACAGACACTCCGAAAAAACTCCGATACTAAATTCTTAAGCTGGAATCTAAAAAATGAACAAGGTAAACTCTTAAGCAGCGGTGTCTATGTCTATCTGGTAAAAACGGATTCGGAG
>CAZVKP010000034.1:0-12256 GCA_964627635.1 uncultured Calditrichaceae bacterium
TCTCAGCAAAATGTACTTATATATTTTCCTGTCATTATTATTCAACGCGCCACGAAAGTGGTCACCATGTGAGAGTACGCAGAGTACAGCAGAGAGGGCTGTTTGTCAATCTGACTTTCACGCTTTTGTTTAGTTCTTGTTATTTATAAGCTTGAAGTTAATCATTACATTTGACTCAGCGTTCTCTGCGCTCTCTGCGATAAGTAATAAACTAACTAGATTTCTTACAATTTTTATTAGTAAAGCTGAGCTAAGGAATTAATCTTATATTCTTATTGTTGGTATGGCATCAGTAGATTCTCAATATGTTCAATTAGGACATTAAATCCGATCAATCGGTTTTATACGAAATATTTAAAATTCATGGTGGTTTCAGATTTATTTGTAGATTTATACAGATTATCGTTTCAGAATCATGGTATACATGAGTTCATTATCACGCTGTTAGTTAGATGGAACAACTGACACAAACAGCAAAATTTAATCAGAAGACAAGTTAATGAACAATCAGTGCCATATCTCTAAAATTAAGTATGTAACTGTCAAATTGATTCAGAATATCGAGTCCAATATTTGCGTAAAGGTAGTTTTGCGAGGGTTTTCCTAATATTTCCGTATGCGCATAAAGTCTGTCCATTGTGACTGTTGTATCAGCAATTTCAATTGTTATCATTTTAATCATATAAACCGGATGGGTCACCACCCCTCCGACTCCCCCGGCTTTGATGGTATCAATTTCCGAGGGATTCACACTATCGGAAATATAGCGACGAAAAAATGGTCCATAAAACTGAGTTTTGCTCGCACCACTATCAAACCTGCCAATCAGTTGTTCATCTTTGCAGCCAAAGGTAATCAATGGAGACAGATTTTCAAGTGCAATATTTTGAATGTCGCGATTCGGGGGATCTTGGGGAATAAAAATTGTCTCATTTTTGAATTGAAGTTCCCCCATTGCCTCAAGAACCGGGAAACCGATGACTCCCTTAAGTTGGAATCCGACAGGAAAGGTCAACTCTTCGTCCGGGAAAATCAGAAATACTACATTTTCGAATATGATATTTCCAATAGCCAAAGAATCAGCAGTCTTCGTTCGCACTTGTCTTCTTTACAAAAAGGACAAACGCCGCTTCTTTTTTATTATGAATTTCCTCATCTTCAGATCTACTGTATGCATTTTTTGAATGATCTTAATGGTCAAAGAGAAACTAACATAATATGCAATTTTTATATTGTTTCGATTCATAAATTTAAAATGACTCAAAAAAGTTACGTTGACCATATGCCAAAGTTACGCTGAAAACACAAAAATGCTAAGGGTATTGCGGTAATACTTGTAATCCAGCTTATAGATAGTTAAGTTAATAACAATTATAATGTGAACTTGTTAGATTGTACTACACATTAATCAAATTTCATCGCGTGAAATGACTATTAGTAAAAGTTTAATTTTCATATATTTTCTTACATTTCTTTTGTTAAGGGCAATTCCGGCACAAATTTCATCATCATTAAAGGCAAACGAACAGGAAAATGAATCACCAAGCTCAATATTTCAGGAAAAATATAATTCCGGTTGGTCCTTTTATTTGGACAATGATGCTTTTTCTTTTCTAACGGTCGATCGCGATTATACAGGCGGCTTTGCGGTTACTTTATCCGGGAAAAGAGCAAGTGAATATTTTTTCTCACTCAATCACTTACTACATCCGTTAAATAATATTATGGGTATCTCTCGGATAACCGAACCAGCGGGTAGTTTTCAGTTGCATAATTTGGAATTCGGACTTACCTCGTTTACTCCGGATAATATCACCGAAAGTAAGCCAATCAACAACGATCATCCATATGCCAGCTTAGTATTTCTTGCAAACTCCAGACAGAGCGTAATTCCGGCTAAACGACTATCCACTCAATCTACACTCACGGTTGGATTATTAGGTACACCGTTGTCAGAGTGGATGCAAACCGGAATTCACAATATATTAAATCAGCAGGTTCCTCAGGGCTGGCATCACCAAATTTCAGATGGAGGGGAACCAACAATAAAATATACCTTCACGCTTCAAAAAACTTTTTTTCCTCGTCCCGGATCAGGTCACTCTTTTTTTGAACTCAAAACCGGTTCAGAAGCAAGTATCGGTTTTACTACAGATCTTGGAATTTCAATGCACACCCGATTGGGAGATATTCATACTCCCTGGTGGAGTTTTAATCCCCACCAGGCGGAATACATTAATTTAGGAACGCCACAACCAGGCTCTTCCGGTTCCGGGGAGCTCTATTTATGGGCTGGGGCAAGCCTAAAACACAGGCTATATAATGCAATATTGCAAGGTCAATTCAGGAAAAGTGATGTTACTTTCAATCGGTCGGAGTTAAATCCATGGATTGCTGAAGCATGGGCGGGAATCACAAAAAACTTTAAAAATGGTTTTGGTATCAGCTTTTTCATCCGCTCACGCAATAATGAGATCAAATATTTAGATTCACGGAATCCCATTTGGGGCGGATTTATATTAAGAAAGGCTCATTGATATTAAAATCGACCTGGCAAGAGCAGCCAATCTAATAATTTTTGAAAATTGAATTTCGGGCTAAATCCACCTTAAATATTTGTGTTAATAATCCCCTGAACCGGTGTGTGATTCATATTTTTTTGAAGAGGAAGAAAAAAAATATTGAATTAAGCCATTTAATAAATTGCATTTACGGTCATTTTTTACGATATTGACAGTTATTTTAACCATAAAACGGGGTAATTATGGATAAAGTAAGAATATTTATTGAATCGATTCGCGATGTTGTTTGGGGTTGGCCGGAGATCATGCCGCTAATGGTAATTATCCTTCTGGGTACTGGCATATTTATCACGCTCCGTCTCAGATGGATTCAGTTATTCAGAATCAAACATTCATTCAATGTATTGAGAGGAAAATTTGATGATCCGGAGGACGAAGGCGATATAAATCACTTTCAGGCATTGAGTGCTGCCCTTTCCGCCACAGTGGGTATCGGGAATATTGCCGGTGTCGCTACTGCAATATATTACGGTGGGCCCGGTGCACTGTTCTGGATGTGGATAACCGCAGTCTTCGGGATGGCGTTAAAATTTACCGAAGCCACCCTGGCAATGAATTTCAGAAAAATTAATCCTGACGGATCAGCCAGTGGTGGACCCATGTATTACATAGAAAAAGGATTAGGTCCCAAATGGAAACCTTTGGCAATTGCATTTGCCACTCTTGCCGTTATTTGCTCCTTCGGCACCGGCAATGCGATTCAAGCATTTACGGTTTCCGATCAGGTTTTGAGTGACTTTTTACCGATTTTGCCTGCAGGTCACTGGTTCATAGAACCGGTCAATTTCCTGGGCATTCCGGTGGAACCGGTCCGCCTGTTAACCGGCCTCATTACCACCTCATTGGTAGCACTGGTTATTTTAGGCGGAATAAAAAGAATTGGTCGGGTTGCGGCGAGATTAGCGCCCGGAATGGCACTCATCTATGTTCTTTCCGCACTTTTCATTATCATCATTAATTATAATGAAATTCTGCCGACATTCGGAAAAATCTTTTCTCAGGCATTTACGCCCAGAGCCGAACTGTTGGGATTTGCCGGCGGCGGATTCATGCTATTCTTGAACACCATGGTTTGGGGTGTTAAACGGGGGCTCTTTTCCAACGAAGCCGGACAGGGCAGTGCTCCAATTGCTCATGCTGCCGCAAAAACCAAAGAACCGGTTCGTGAAGGTGTGGTCGCAATGGCCGGTCCATTGATCGACACACTGATTATATGCACCCTTACCGGACTGGTCATTATCATAACCAATTCCCATGAAGTTATTGTGGAAGGTTCCCGCTTAAATGGCTCTCCTTTAACTGCCCATGGATTCCAGGTGGGATTATCTCCAATTTTTCCCTTAGGAGATAAAATTATTACAATTGCCGTTTTTCTGTTTGCAGTTTCAACCTCAATAAGCTGGTCTTATTATGGCGACAGAAGTGCGGAATACTTAATCGGACATCGCGCAATCCGTCCCTATAAATTAGTATATGTGATTTTTCACTTCATAGGAGCTATTGTCTCTTTAGAAATTGTTTGGGGATTTGGCGATATTGCCCTGGGTCTGATGGCTGTTCCGAACCTGATTGCACTTATCATGTTATCTCCGGTCACACTTCGTTTGACCAAAGATTATTTTTCCCGAAAACATGAATACTATACTGGTAACAAATAAACGGAGAATTTTCAGAAATTAGTTAGCAAACTATTTTATCAGGATTGAAATTGGCGGACAACTTCTTTTAAAACTGCACCGGCAACAGCCCGGTGGGCAAAATCAAATTCGCTGTATTGCTCACCGGCTGGGCCATCATAAATGAGGGCTAATGGTTGTTTCAACTTTACCATTTTCCCACTATAGTAAAGTCCCCAGATTTGCCCATGATAGGGCGAGCGTATTTCAATGTCATTAATTCGCCCTATCGACTCATTTTGCTTAATGCTTTCTCCAATATTCTTATCTCCGACAAATACGCCCTCCAAAGGAGAAAAGATTTGAGAAAATGGATTTTTGAAGAGGTGGTAGTTAAATTCCTGCCCAAGTTTGGTTTCTTTAATAAATTGCTTCCCAAGCTGATAATTTTTACGGGTTTCAATCGCAACATGGCACTTTTGCCCCGGTTGATGTAAAGGTAACATACCGATGAGCAGATTCACGCTTTCGGGCAAAACTTCAATTTGGGATGTACTTAATGTGTTTACTACAATATCGGGCTGTAAAACTTCCATAAAATCCGGTAAATCCTGTTTCAGAAAAACAGGTATTTCACGGTTTTGGATATGATAAAAAACCGCTTTTTGCCATTTTTCCCGGAAGTTTGTTCCCTTTTGCTCGGTTATTTTTTCTGGTGAGACTAAAATTGCAACGGTATTTTCAACAACTTTCTTTCCGGTATAAGCCGCTTCGTTAAAACAAATAGAACGGCGTAAATAAGCTTCGGAATCTGTTACCACCATGGCTGTTTTAATGTTGGATTGCCTTAGATACAGGGCAATCGCCGAAGCATTTTCGCCACCCCCAAGAATCAAGACCAGTCCGGTTTTGTTCATTTTGTTGATACTTTTTTAACTAAATTTTCCTTCAGGTTTGCCATGTAAATGTGTTCAAATTCAGGGGCATTTAGATTTCGGGTCAAATTTATCGCCCGATTCTCCAGCAGTGCATTGTTCACATCAGTGAATACCAATACACTGGTATATTGATTTCTAAACAACTTTCGAGCACCTTTTCCTGTGTCTAAAAAATAGTCTTCAATAAGTTGCTGTGTTAACACGTCAGGACGCTCTTTGCCGGCAAATAAATCCAGAAATTCTGCAGGATTTTCCACCATTTGCTCATCTAATGGTTCATCAATCAAATCTAATTCGAAAACATAAATAAGTTCTTCCAAAAAACTCATTTTCAATATTTCTGAGAGATACTTTTGCGGAAAAATACTTGCTTTTTCAGCTTTCCCCGCAATCAGGAGCAAATTATCCACGCTGGATTGTTCAAGTATTTTCTTTACCGCTTTGTTCTGGATCCCCTGCACCAAATGTCCATTCATACCACGACCTGCATATACCGTAGAATGCGATTTAAAAGCATCTTCTATCAAGGTAATAAGTTCATCCGGGTCATCGTGATATACAATATGCCCGGTTGTGGGGAGCAAATCGTATTTCAGATGACTTATAAGAACATTTTTTCCGGAACGATTCAGTTCCGATGCAAACTCATTGGCAATATGGTCGCGCCCTCTTCCACCGGTAAAACCGATGACTTTTGCTTCAGGATTCACAAGAAGTTGTTGTAAAATAGCCATAAATATTATCCTTTTATTTCCGGTATTATTTTAAAACCCATTTTGCTGTATGCTGTATTGGAAGTCATAATAAATCTGATATTGCGACGGTTCATCAATACCACATTGACACAATCGAAAAAGGAAAGCTGGGAGTCGGGAAATTTTTTAAACAACTTGATTGCATCTTTATGAGTTCTGCGGCCAAACCACATCACATGAAGATGGGTTCCCAACCAGGCTTCCTCCAAAATATCATAAAATCGATTGGCTTCCTGTGCCCCTTTATTCTGTTTCAGGTAGGAAATTGTATTACCAATGATCACATTTGTGGTATAAAAACGATTCCCGCTATCCAGTTCTAATTTAAAATGTTCCTTTACGGAATTATGCAATGGATGATTCTGATCGGCCATTGCGAGCCATGCCATCTCATCCATAAAAATTTTCATTTCACACCTTTCTTTTCATCAGCAAATTTAATTAATTTGTAGAGTGGATTTTCACTGATTAAAATCTCGAATCGGCGAGTTTTTATTTTTTTTACGGTGGTTTCCAATTTATCTCCGGGACGAAGATCCAATTTATCTCGAATTTCTACCGGAATCTCGATTTGATTCTGATCCTTCAATTCTGTAATAAACGTGGTATATTTCATGGTTTTCCTGTTTTTCTATAAAATAGTGATTCTATTTAGTTGTATCAATAGTTTTTCAACAAGTTATGTCGTATAAATTGCCTGCGTTGATATAGCTCTAATCACTACAAAAAAGCTTTAAGGCATTAGTTTGTCCACTTTATGTTAAAGGGGTAATCCATAAATTTTCCCATACGTTCCGCTTCTTTTTCGATTTTGGATTTAATATCAGCAGTTGGTTTTTCAAACAAATTTAAATCAATCTCAAAATTTTTACCTTTTTTGTTATAAGACCAGACACCATAAATTTTTCCGTTCAGTAATATGACCGGAGAAATCCATCCCTGATTCCTGAATACCTTTTTGTAGAATTGAGAATCCACTAAATGATTTTTTGTTCGATGTCCAAGTAAATATGGATCAAATCCGGGGATTAATCGCACATTGTCCTCAATTTTAGATGTATTTTTAAGGACATCATAATCCTCAGTTAATATGTATTTCTGATCAGTTCCGATATTCATTTTACTTAATTTATGTTTTATTTGACGCCATATCTCTGCAACTTCGCTCATTGCAATACCCGACCACTTTGAAAAGTCTTGAGGAACTGCTGGTCCATAGGCTCGCAAATATTGCATTAACAATTTCCGTTTAGCTTCCTGCGCCGGGATATCCTCGTATTCGGGCAGCCAATCCCCAGTGAGCACCAGGGTAGTTTTTTGCCCCTGAATCGGATAATAACAAACCAGTCCGTCCGCCATCACAGATTTGAAGGGATTCCATACCTTTTCCATCCCCATTTTTACATTCTTGCTGACCTTCTTCTTAACTGTGTTAGCCAATTTTTGTTTGGTTAATGGTCCATTGCTCAGTGTATTAATAATGTGGTTGTTCAAGTCCTCTCTTTCTTTTTGGGTAATATTAAACCTGGACATGATCCTGTTTAATGCCGAATGTTGGCTGTTTTTTAAAGCATTGATATAGATTGAAAAATTGACTGAAGGAATAATATGGAGTGTTTGGCGCAAGCAAGATGTTTTAACCAATTTCCGGCTATCCCATAAAGCGGCCTCAATCGCATGATGAGTGTTATCAGCCAATCTCGCACCAAACGCCAATTTGGCAGCGGACAATACTTGCGGCTGAATCCCGCAGACATCACCACTTATATTGACCGGATTTTCCAGTTGATTCGAAGGAAGATGGTGTCGTTTAAATCTGAATGCAGATACTTGAGACCAATTTATGGATTCGCTCATCTATTTGAAACCTGTTAGATTTGTTTAAAAAAAGAGATACTGTATTAAAGGCCGTTAGCCTTGTTAAAGGAATAGATGAAATCAACAGAAACGGAAGTTCTGTTCGTTTTTATTCAAACTTTAAGAAAATGATAATTTCATTGAGAAATCACCAAAAATTTCAATAAAACAGAGAAAATCAGTATAATTCAAAATATTTGTCAAATTATTTACATCATTTCTATTCGCATGAATAACCTGTACTATGATTATGTCTTTAGATTAGCAAAATATAAATTAATTTAAAATCCGGTCAATATTATTTATCGCGCCACGGAAGTGGTCACCATGTGAGAGAACGCAGAGTTCCGCAGAGAGGTCTGTTTGTCAATCTGTCTTTCACACTCTTGTTAATTCCTGTTATTTAAAAGCTTGAAGTTAATCATTTCTTTTGACTCAGCGCTCTTTGCGTTCTCTGCGTTAAATAATAAACTAAATAGATTTCTAACAATTTTTATTTGTAAAGATGCGCTAATGGATTAATTATATAATCTCTTTTTCCAAAATAGAATCTAATCAAATTATATCTACATGTATCTGATCCACAGAATCATTTACTCATTTTATTTTTAAAAAATTCCATCGTTTTTTCCAAACCTTCTTCCACTTGAACTGTGGGTTTCCAACCCAGTTCTTTTTCGATCAGTGAACTGTCCAATACACTTCTCATCTGTTCACCCGCCTTTGCAGGGCCGTGCTTCTCAGGGACATCCTTTCCGGTGTATTTTACAATTTTGCGGAACAACTCATTTACATCGGTCTCAATGCCGGTTCCAATATTATAAATTGTATTGTCACCCTTATCAAGTGCCAGTTTATTTGCCTTCACCACATCTTCCACAAAAACATAATCCCGGGTCTGTAGACCTTCACCATTAATCACAGGTTGTCCACCCCCTAAGATACGTTCACTGAAAATAGCAACCACACCGGCTTCTCCATGCGGATTTTGCCGCGGGCCATACACATTGGCATAGCGTAAAACTGTATAAGTAAGATTATAGGTTTGATTATAAAAGTAGAGATATTTTTCTGCAGTAAGTTTGGTAATCCCATATGGTGAAAGCGGGCGGAGAGGATGTTGTTCATCGGCGGGGAAGTAATCCTGTTCACCATAAATGGCACCACCGGTAGACGCAAATATAAACCGTTTCACATTATGTTGAACACAATTTTGCAAGAGATTCAGTGTTCCCAAAACGTTGACAGTAGCATCATATACCGGATCATCAACAGATTTTCGCACATCCATTTGAGCTGCATGATGATTTACCACATCCGGTTTTTCTTTCACAAACAGATCAGCTAAATTCTGATCGCAGATATCCATTTCATAAAATTCTGCTGATGACGGCACATTTTCAGGCTTCCCGGTAATTAAATTATCGACAATTACCACTTCATGACCCAATTCCAAATAACGATCTGCAACATTCGATCCGATAAATCCGGCTCCGCCGGTGATTAAAATCTTCATGGTATCTCCTTTTTTATCATTCCATCTCAATTTTTAAAGTAATGAACTATAATTACGTCAGCTTTCCGGTTTCCAAGCAACATCAAATTATCGGCTGAAATTTAAATTACCTTAGTTATTGGTCTGTGAGAGTATCCAATGTTATAGGCAAATAACAATTGAGTCTTTTATAGAATGGCATGCCGTGATCAGCCTGCGAAATTATCAAAACAAACATAAATGAGATTGGAATAATTAAAATAATTTCAATGCTCGTTTTGCGATATCAGTTCGATACTGAATTCCATCAAAATAAATATTTTCAATGTTATGATAGACTTTTTCAATTGCAGAGGCTAAGGTATCACCAACCGCGGTTACGCCCAGCACCCGTCCGCCATTGGTCAAAATCTTTTTATCCGCCTTTCTGGTGCCCGCATGAAAAACAAGTACCTCCGGATCAACATGTTCTAAGCCCATAATTTCCTTCCCTTTTTGATATGTCCCCGGGTATCCCCCGGAAGCAGCAATTACACAGACTGCATATCCTTCATGGAAAGAAACAGTTTCTTTAGCCAGTTGGCCCCTTGCACAGGCAAGCAACAATTCCATTAAATCAGATTTAAGCAGCGGAAGCACAACCTGTGTTTCGGGATCGCCAAACCTACAGTTAAATTCTACCACTTTGGGACCCTGTTCTGTAAGCATTAAACCCACATAAAGCATACCTTTGTATACGATGCCCTCGCTACCCAAACCGGATAGCACAGGTTCAACAATCTTGTGGATTACCTGATGATGAATAGTATCTGTTACCACCGGTGTTGGTGCATAACTACCCATTCCGCCCGTATTAAGGCCGCCATCATTATCCAGTGCCCGCTTAAAATCCTGCGCACAAGAAAGCACTTTAAAATCTTTTCCATCAGTCAGCACAAAAAAACTGGCTTCTTCACCTTGCATAAATTCTTCAATCACAACCTTCTGTCCTGCTTCTGCAAATTGTTTTTCCACCATCATTTGTCTAATCATTTTTTTTGCATCATCCAAATTATCACAGATAACACTGCCTTTCCCAGCCGCCAATCCATCCGCTTTTACCACTATTTTGCTCTCTTCTGCGGTGTCTAAGTAATTCAATGCCTGCTGATATTCAAAAAATGTCCCAAATTCTGCAGTCGGTATATCATATTTTCTCATGAAATTCTTAGCATATATTTTACTCCCCTCTAATTGCGCCGCTGCCGCATCCGGACCGAATACCAGATGATTCCGGGATTCCAGATAATCCACAATTCCTTCAACGAGTGGTTGTTCAGGTCCGACTATCGTTAAATCAACCTGTTTTTTCTCAACGAAATCTGAAATTTCATTAAAGTTTGATAATGAGATGTTGTGACATTCCGCTAAATCGCTTATGCCGGCATTGCCAGGAATGCAATAAATCAATTCTGTCAAAGCTGATTGTTTGATTTTCCAAATTATCGCATGTTCCCGACCCCCACTTCCTAATACCAACACATTCATATCAGCCCCTCATCATTTTGATTAATGAGTCATTTCCTTTATAATAAAGCGTTCTCTTTCAATAATGATACGAGTATATTGATCATCCGTGACTTCTGCTTTTTCCAGCATTTTTTTAGCATGCTCCGTTTTACCCAGTTCTCGCAGGACACGAGCATAATGAATGTAAATCCACGCTTTTTGAAAATCATCATCTAATTCATCCACCTCAGCCATAAAATTTTGATAAATGGAGTCGGCTTTTTGGAACTTGCCCATTTTGAGCGTCAACACACCATTTAAATCATGTATTAAAATTCGGATGTGCGGATAAGAAGATTTTAAGGGATTTTTTTGAATCAGTTCAAGAAGACCGTTGACCGATTTTTTAGCTGCTGGCTGTTTATATGTAAATACCTCATTTTCAGCAACAATAAATTTTCTCAATAAAGAATCCATGGGATTTTTCCGATGCAGTCGTGAAAAATGATACCAGTACTGAGTATCCTTGCTATCCTGGATCATACTGTAATACCGTTCCGCTAATCGGCGATTATATTCCAAGTCTGCAGCCAATCCCTTGTAAAAAGCCAAAGCTGCATAATAATATCTTGATTTTCTTATAGCAGGATCTGACAATTTGTTCAAATATGCTTTCATCTCTTGAAAGTTGTTTAGCCTGAAATGGCACACCGCTAAGTTGTAATATTTCATTACCGGAATTTGGGGAAGTTGATCTTGAAATTTATCGGATATAGATGAAAAATAATGAATGGCTTTTTGCATCTTTCCTTTCCGACGATAATGATATCCGATGAGAAGTGTTGGTGCAGGATTATGAGGATAAGCTCTCTGTAGCTGGATAAAGATTGGAAATGCTTCGGATTTGGCGCCTTCCAGAAAATATCTGGCAATTGCATAAATGAATCGCGCTTCTAATTTAAAAAACTCACCCTTATCAACAGTCAATTTTATTTCCTTTTTTCCCCGTTCGCGATCTCCCTCAAACCCCAAAATTTTGGCAAAAAACTTGATTAACCCGGGAAATAAATCAACATAGTAATGGAAAATCCCCAACCCAAGATAAGCATCATAATAAGTTGAATCCGCTTTTATCACATCTTCCAGATAACCTTTTCCGCGTTTCCCATGAATATATGCGCTGAAATAATTGCGATTTATTGCATGATAAACACCTAAGATGCCATTGGATAAGCCCAGATAAAACAGTGATTCAGGGGTCTCTTCCTGCCGGTCATTATACTCTTTTGCAATATCTAACGCTTTATCCACTTCCTGATGAAATAATGAATCAAGTTGTTGATTGGTTTTGTCCTGCGAATATAATAATGCGGTAACGTAGGACTCATAAAAATAACCATGAGGATGGCGTGGAAATTGCGACTGTGTTTTTTGAAATACCTGGCGTGCGCTATCAAGATGGAAATTATAAATAAACTCTTTGCCTTTATGAATTAAATCTGTTAATTCCGCCGGCTTATATTTA
>CAZVKP010000034.1:12266-14273 GCA_964627635.1 uncultured Calditrichaceae bacterium
ATGAATAAAATTAATGAAAGGGTGAAAAAGGTTCGTTTTGTCAAATGAGTTTACCTTTCAACCGCTTAATTTCATCCCTCAATTTTGCTGCCCGTTCAAACTCCAGATTCTCGGCTGCTTTCTTCATTTCAGATTCTAATTTTGCAACCAATTCCAATCCGGTCAGTTCATCGGTATAATCAAATTCCCGAACTTCCCGTTTAGTTTTATATTTTCCTCTCACGTCAGCAACCGCAGTGGTTTGCATAATCTCATCCACCGATTTATAGATTGTTTTAGGTTCAATTTTGTGTTCTTCATTATATTCCTTTTGTTTCTTTCGCCGGCGTGTGGTCTCATCTATCGCAGTTTGCATGGAACGCGTAATATTATCCCCATAAAATATCACTTTACCTCTCACATTCCTGGCAGCACGTCCCACAATCTGCATTAGTGAAACTTCCGAGCGTAGAAATCCTTCTTTATCTGCATCCAGAATTGCAACCAAGGACACCTCCGGAAGGTCAAGTCCCTCGCGCAACAGATTGATCCCCACCAGCACATCAAATTCCGACAATCTTAAATCCCGCAGAATATCAATTCGTTCAAGTGTATCAATCTCAGAATGTAAGTATTTTGTTCGAACATTTAGATTTTGGAGATAATCCGTCAAATCTTCAGCCATCCGCTTGGTTAGTGTAAGAACCAGCACACGTTCTTTTCGCCTTACCCGTTTACGAATTCTTCAAGTAAATCATCAATTTGTCCATCAGTTGGGCGAACTTCTATTTCCGGGTCCATCAAGCCGGTGGGTCGGATTACCTGCTCTATTACCTCTCCCCCGCTTTTTTCTATTTCATAAGCTGAGGGAGTAGCAGATACAAAAATCACCTGATTCATCTTTTCCATGAATTCATTAAATTTTAACGGACGGTTATCCAGCGCACTGGGTAACCGAAATCCATATTCCACCAATGATTTTTTTCTGGAGTAGTCCCCATTATACATAGAATGCAATTGAGGTACTGTTTGATGGGATTCATCTATGAAACAAAGGAAATCATCCGGGAAAAAATCAATGAGTGTATAGGGTGGCTCGCCGGGTTGTCGTCCGGAAATATGACGAGAGTAATTCTCAATTCCGCTGCAAAAGCCTATCTCCTGAATCATTTCCAAATCGAAATTGGCTCGCTGCTCCAACCGTTGTGCTTCTAACAGTTTACCCTGCTTGCGAAAATCCTCCAAACGTTCTGCCAATTCAATCCGAATATTCTTCATGGCACGTTCCATTTTATCCCTTGGCGTCACGTAATGACTGGCAGGATAAATAACCACCTGATCTACTTCCTCAAATACTTCGCCGGTTGTGGTATCAAAAAAAGCGATATCTTCCACTTCATCGCCGAACGTGTCTATACGAATGGCGTATTTTTCATAAGCCGGATAAATTTCAATTACATCTCCTCTTACCCGAAACGTTCCCCTTTCCGGGCTCATGTCATTCCTGGTATATTGAATATCCACCAGTTTACCGAAAAGGTGATATCTGTCTAACCAATCTCCTTTTTTTATCAATACAGTCATTTGTTTATAATCCTCAGGCGATCCAATTCCATATATGCAGGAGACACTCGCAACGATAATGACATCCCGACGGGACATTGCCGAAGCAGACGCCTTCAAACGAAGTCTTTCTATTTCATCATTTACAGAACTGTCTTTCTCAATATAGGTATCCGTCACAGGCATATAAGCTTCCGGTTGATAATAGTCAAAATAACTAATGAAGTATTCAACCGCATTTTCCGGAAAGAATTGTTTAAACTCTCCAAATAATTGTGCTGCCAGCGTTTTATTGTGCGAAATAACCAGCGTGGGCTTGTTCATCTTTTCAATCACATTTGCCATGCTAAAGGTTTTCCCACTTCCGGTGACACCCAATAAAGTTTGGAATTGCCGGCCATTTAATATGCCGTTTGCCAATTGATCTATTGCCTTAGGTTGATCACCAGTCGGCTTATATTTTGA
>CAZVKP010000035.1:0-13751 GCA_964627635.1 uncultured Calditrichaceae bacterium
GAGAGCCTTCTTCCCCCCAAATTGTTTCATAAGCCTCTGCAGAATTCTTTGGCCGGAAAGGCAGGATAAATGCACCGACAATTAATCGACGGATTAAGTAGGGAGCATCAATCACTCGTGCATCCATCAAAAACTCATTTAAATATTTTCTCACATCTTTTACAGAAGTAGAATCTGGCGATCCCAAATTAACCAGTAAAATTCCTCTATCATCTGGCTTATCAGTCATGAGTAGTTTTCTCCATATTTGTACTTTTTAAGGGATTCGTTAAAACAAATCGAAAAATAACGGATACCTTTTCTTAACTCAACCAGATTTTTATGTAAAAATATTCGATTTGTTCAAACTGTAACACTTTTATTTTTGTGGTATAAACTAAATTCGTCAACTTTTAATATATGATTTGCACAAAATATTAATGAATATCTCCATCTCGAAAACAAACATTGCTTTAATTTTTTAATAAATATTGTTAATTTAGAAAGCACAAACAAGGAGAGGTATCATGAAACTTTATAAGTTCACCTTAAAAATGGCATACTTTATTTTAACTTTCATTATTGCATCATTATTAGTCTTCAATTGCGCACGCCCACAGCAAGAAGGAGTTCAAAAAATGGGATTGAACGAAGATGTAAAGAAAAAAACAATAAATGAATTGGTGGATAAATTTGGTGAGGAACAACGCGCACGAATAGAAACAGGCATCTCACAGGTTTCTACACGTTGGAAAACTTCCGATGGAAATGAGGTAGAATTTAGAGAATTCTGCCTGAAGCATTTTACTACCAATCAGACTGAATTGGATAAAATTTTAGGCAGATTTCAGCAAAATCTAAAAAGCCTGTATGGAAATCTTCACCAAATCTCACGAGAATTTAATTGGGCACTCCACGTGGATATTGGTCCGGTGCTTCCCATAGATTATCTGTTTGCCAATTACGATCCGTTTTCCCACGTCAGTGAAGATGTATTCAGCACTAAGCTTGCATTTGTGGCATTGCTCAACTATCCCATCGCTACATTGAAAGAAAAAAATGAAATGGGAATGAAATGGAGTCGAAAAAAATGGGCTGAAACTCGCTTAGTGGAGGAGTTTGCCAGTCGCATTCCCGGAAATGTTGCTCAGAATCGATCTCAAACTTATGTAGCTGCCGATGATTATATCAGTAATTATAACATTTACATGCATCGTTTACTCAATAAGGGAGGAAAGCGTCTCTTCGCCGAAGGATTAAAATTAATTAGCCATTGGGGACTGCGGGATGAACTTAAAGCCCAATACGCAAACGAGGATGGTTTTCCCAGACAGAAAATAATACAACAAATTATGGAAAGAATTATCCGTCAGGAGATTCCAAAATCTGTCATCAACAGTAAAAACTATGACTGGAATCCTTACAATAATACTGCATTTAAAACCGGAACAGATGAACAAATACAGGTGGAGACCGAGCCAAATACTCGGTATCAGCACATTTGGAATATTTATCAGGCAGAAAGAAAATTGGACCCATATGTTCCTCATGCACCCTCGCTAATTGATCGCCGGTTTAAAGTGAAACGTGAACTTCCCAAAGCCGAAGTGGAAGCTCTCTTGAAATCAATTCTCTCCGCACCAGTTCTAAAAGATATTTCACAAATCATTGAGCAAAGATTAGGCAGGTCGCTCGAACCTTTTGACATTTGGTATAATGGCTTCAAATCACGAGCAGATTATAATGAAGCCGAACTGGATAAAATTGTCGGGAACCGTTATGCCACAGTAGAAGCTTTTCAGGAAGATTTGCCTTTTATCCTTCGCAATTTAGGATTTTCTCCGCAAAAAGCGGAATTTCTCTCCGAACATATTGATGTTGATCCATCAAGAGGTGCCGGACATGCAATGGGTGCTATGATGCCCCGGGATAAAGCCCATCTGCGAACCAGAATACCGGAGGAAGGAATGAAATACAAAGGATTCAATATTGCGATTCATGAACTGGGACATAATGTGGAACAAGTGTTTTCTTTGAATGGCGTTGATTATTACACATTGAACGGCGTGCCGAATACTGCTTTTACAGAAGCATTTGCCTTTGTATTTCAATCACGGGACTTATCTGTTTTGGGACTGGATGGAAAATCAGAAGGAAAAGCTCATTTGAGAGCATTAAACGATATGTGGTCGACATTTGAAATTGCCGGAGTGGCATTAACGGATATGTATATCTGGCGATGGCTTTATGAACATCCTGATGCCAATCCTCAAAAATTGAAAGACGCAACCTTGAATATTGCCAAACAAGTTTGGAACGATTATTTTGCTCCGGTATTAGGCAAAAAAGATAAAGAATTACTGGCAATTTATTCGCACATTGTCGATGGCGGAATGTATACCCCGGATTATCCGCTGGGGCTAATGATTTCTTTTCAAATTGAACAATATCTTAAAGAACATTTGCTTGCCAAAGAAATGGAGAGGATGTGCAAATTGGGAAGACTCTCTCCACAAGTGTGGATGCAGCAAGCAGTTGGAAATAAGGTATCTGCACAGCCATTGATTCAGGCAGCTAATGATGCCGTAAAACAATATGCCAAGTAGTCCTGGAATCGCTAAATAAAGCTTAAATGAGATTACAGGATAACTTTTCATTTACCGGAAATATGCCTTAATGAACTATTTATCGCATTGCAGCAAAAAAATATACAAAAAAAAGAGACTCATTAAGACTTGAATTACTACATAAAAATTGGTATCTTTTCGCCTTATTTTTATAGTGGAACAGAAAAAAGAAGGGATATTTTAAAATGACAATTGCACCAAAGAACCTGGCAATTCTTGTTGGCGGAGGTCCGGCACCCGGAGTAAACAGTGTAATCAGCGCTGCAACAATTCGAAGTGCTATTGAAGGTATCGAGGTTATCGGTATTAAGGATGGTTTCAAATGGATTATGCGAGGAGACATTTCCCACGTAAAATATTTGACAATTGAAGATGTAAGTCGTATTCATTTTCGCGGTGGTTCTTATATCGGAATTTCTCGCGAAAATCCAACTAAAGATAAGAAATATCTTGAGAACGTGGTCACATCTCTGCTGCGGTTAAATGTCGATAAGCTTATCACCATTGGTGGTGATGACACTGCCTATAGTGCCATGAAAGTTGAGGAAATGGCAGCAGGACGGATTAAAGTTGTCCATGTTCCCAAAACCATCGATAATGATTTGGATTTGCCCCACGGCATTGCAACCTTTGGTTTCAATACTGCTCGTCATATCGGAGTGGATATCATTAAAAATTTGATGGTGGACGCCCAAACCACATCCCGTTGGTATTTTGTGGTATCCATGGGAAGAAAAGCCGGTCATCTGGCATTGGGCATCGGAAAGGCCGCAGGTGCCACATTAACCATTATTCCGGAAGAATTTCCGGAAGAAAAAATCAGGTTAAATAAAATCGTTGACATTCTTACTGGCGCCATTATTAAACGCCTGAGCAGTGGCAGACCGGATGGCGTTGCGGTGTTAGCCGAGGGACTGGTAGAGCAACTGGATCCAAAGGATCTGGAAGTGCTACTTAACATCGAGCGTGATGCTCATAATAATATTCGTTTAGCAGAAATCAATTTTGGTGAAATTTTGAAATATCATATTCAGGATGAATTGAAAAAATATGGAATTAAACCGACCATTGTCGCAAAAAATATTGGTTATGAATTGCGATGTGCTGATCCTATTCCATTTGACATGGAATATACCAGGGATTTGGGGTATTGTGCCGCTCAGTTCTTGTTGGATGGTGGTAATGCAGCCATGATCTCCATTCAGGAAGGCAGATTCTTTCCAATGTATTTCGAAAATATTTTGGATAAAAAAACCAAGCGAACCAAGGTTCGGATGGTGGATGTAAAAGCGGAATACTATCAAATTGCCCGACGCTACATGTTAAGACTTACCCGGGAAGATTTTAATGACCCACACGAACTTGCCAAATATGCAGCAACTGTGGGAATTAGTCTGGATAAATTCAGAGAACGGTTTTACTACATCGCAGAATCGGATCTGTGGGAAATGCCCGATTTATCACCCGAAAGATTTCCAAGACATCAGAAAACCTCGAATAGAAAGCCTGAAGTTCAAGTTGTTCCGGAAAGTTTAGCTAAATCTGAAAAAGAATCTCAGAAAAAAGCAAAAGAACATAAAGACGAAAATAAACAAAACAAATAATTTGTAATTTAACTTAATTTATTTCGCAAAGCAGGGGCCACAAAAACTGGCCCCTGTTTTTTTATGTGGAATTCAACATAATTTATTCCGCTGTAATAGGCCCTTTGTAATTTTCAGGATAATAAGTACCCTGGGACCCGCCTATAACGGATATACTATCCAATTCACTTTGATTAAAGAACGCTTTGATGGTATCTGCGGAAGCAACATTTACACCACGTTCCTCCTGCTCTTCTTCCAAATAATACTTACTACGGGCATTTGAGATTGACCATACTTCCTTTAATGTGCGATTGGTGATAAACATAATAATTTTATTTCCCTCCAATCGATTTTCCTTCTGAGTAATGGAATCTTTCACCGACAATACTTTTGCATTACCTTGGATTTGAATTTGTTCTAATTCCATATCGTTCAATAGCAATTGAATGTGGTCGCCAAACATCTCATTATTTTCCTGAATTGAATGCGGATTTATCTCGAGATTAATTATGTCTTCTTCAATGAGATAGATAGCAGAATCGCAGGTTGCATTCAATTTTCCCTGAAATATTCGCACCGAATCCAGTGCAATCGCATGTCGTTCCTTTCCAAAATAGTATTCCATTCTCCGGCTGAAAATATGAAGTGTATCTGTGCCACTGCTGTCAATCCGGACAAAATGAGAATTCATTTCAACAAAACTTCTTTCCTGATCAGGCAAATATTCTCCCTTTTGTGCTGTTATAGTGACCCGGTTTTCTTCATCATAAAGATAAAGAGAATCTGCTGCTCGGATTTTTTCTGACTCATAATGATATTCAAGATAATGGGCACGCATCTCCTGGTTTGGACGATATACTCTGACATTTTCTTCTGCAATCGCAATTTTATTATCTTCAAAATAATTTAAACGGCGAGATAACAATGTATCCTGACCTCTAATAAGCTTTACATTACCAATAAGAGAGAGTTTCTTTTCCCGGGGGTTGTATTCTGCCCGGTCACAATATAGCTGTAGTGAATCCTGGCGAGCATGCACATTACCCTCCAGGATCTTCAGTGATTGACCGTTCCTCGTCACTCCCTTCGATAAATCCGCATGTAGTAATTCTAGTTTGGATTGTGACCTTGACGATGGCTTATCTTGAGGCAATAATGTAGCACTAAAGATAAATACTAAAAAGAAAAGTGAAAATATTTTTATAAATGAAAAATCAAGCTTGTTTGAATTCATTTATCGAGCGGAATTTTTCGGCGTGAGTACCCTCGGGCATTCCGAATTTCATAATTCTTTAAATCCGGATCGGATATAAAAGAATCTCCAATAAGTGTATCATCATTAGTGGTAAAGCGTACCGGTACTTCACTGATAATTTTCTGTTTTTTATTGTCCCATTTAAGCTCACTGGTTTTTAACACGATACCGCTATCCGATACTACAACCACATTCCCACTGGCACTTAGGTCATTTGTATTATTGTGAACAACACCACTATCTGCAGTTAGAGTGGAATTATATTCACCCTGATCATCGTAAAAATCCACATGGATACTGTCTTTCAAATAGGCAATCCCACGATCGTTGTAAGAAGCGATATATCCTGCCCAGACTTCAGCCATTCTGTTACCGGCTTTGGTTATTGTGATATTGGAATGCCAACTCTCCTGGTCCGGAAATTCAGTTTTCTCTTTAGAACTGGTGGGCTGCTGATCCTCAAAGTCTGTACAACTCAAAATAGCAAAGCCCAAAAAGGTAAGTATGGTAACAAATAATATTTTCATAAACTCAACAATATTCCTTTTTAATTCCCTCTTATAATCGACACATCCTTTTATCGATGAGAAATCGAATTAGTTTCGACTATTTTTGAAAAAAATACGAATTACTCTTGTGGTATTATGGTCCGAAAACCTTAAAAAATGCCGGCTCGCATAATGTCATGCAAATGCACCACGCCAATAAGTTTATCATTATCGTCAATTACCGGCATGGCAATAATTCGGTATTCCTCCATTTTATTGTAGGTGGTGTAAGCTAAAGTATTGTTGCGGATAATTTTGGGATTTGGATTCATTACCTCGGAAACCGGAATGTGAAAGAAATGTTCGGTTCGCTCTACCAATCGATTTAAATCGCCTGTGGTTAATACACCCAAGATTTTCATTTCCGAGGAAACGACCATACAAATTCCCCTTTTTGAAGCCATTTCCAGAACGGCTTCTTTCATTTTTGCATCTAAAGGTACATGTGGTATTTCATCGCCTGTTTCCATGATATCATCCACACGAATCAAAAGACGCTTACCCAGGCTCCCTGCGGGATGTAAAAACGCAAAATCTTCTCGACTAAATTCACGCCGTTCCAGTAAAGCGATCGCCAATGCATCTCCTAACACAGCCATAGCGGTGGTACTGGAGGTTGGGGACAAGTCATGTGGACACGCTTCTTCCATTACGCCTAAATTTAAAACAACATTACTATGTTTGGCTAAAACAGACTTCACATTAGAAGTAATAGAAATAATCGGTACTTCTAATTTTTTAAAAACAGATAACAAAAAACTGAGTTCATCGGTATTACCACTTTTCGATAAACAGAGAATTACATCATCTTTATGCACAATCCCCAGATCTCCGTGAACTCCCTCGGCTGCATGAAGAAAATATGACACAGTTCCGGTAGAAGCGAGCGTAGCGGCTATTTTCCTCCCAATAGCGCCGGATTTTCCCAACCCCGTTACAATAACCCGCCCCGGGCGGGACAAAATCAATTCAATCGCTCGTTCAAAATTTTCATCCAAAGTACTGCGTAATTTGTTTATCGCTTCTATTTCTTCATCTATTACCCGATATGCAATTTGTAAAACGTCTTTATTTTTAGTTGCATTTTGCATTTTAGTGCCTACGAATTACGATGGTTTCTTATTTTTTACTTCCAGATTTTTTCAATGGCTTCATCCATTAATCCCTGCGAATCCAAAATGATTTCTACTACCTCACGGACCGCACCGTCGCCCCCCGGCACCGTCGTTACATAATGGGCATATTCCTTTACTAATTTTGCAGCGTTGTGAACTGCAACTGCAAATCCAACTTCGCGAAGAACAGGTATATCGGGTATATCGTCACCAATAAAACAAAATCGTTCGGCAGGTAAGTTTAGTTCCGATTGTAATTTTTTAAAGGCAGTTAATTTCTTGTAACTTCCCAAATACAAGTGATCCATTCCGATTTCTTCGGCACGTTTTCGAATGGTACCGCTCTCCCGGGCTGATATAATTCCTGTTTTTAAACCTGCTTCTTTTGCTAATTTTATTCCCAATCCGTCATGAGCGTTAAAATGTTTAATTTCTAAGCCATTACTATCATAGACAATCATTCCGCTGGTCATAACGCCATCCACATCCATAAAAATGGCTTCCACTTTTTTCGCTCTTTCAATCACATCTACCGTTACCCGACCTAATTCTACCATAGTCAACTATTCTCCATGAATAATATACACTAATGATTTCAGAATCTAAGATTCCATACTTTTGCTCAGCTCATACACTTGTATTAGCTGCGTAATTGTTTTTTTGAATTGTTCTATTGATAGTTGGGATGCAGCATCACTCAAGGCATTGCGTGGATCCGGATGGACTTCCATAAATACCGCACTCACAGAACCGGTTGCCAGAGCTGCTCTGGCAAGCGGTAGAATGTACTGCGGTTGTCCACCACTTGCATTACCTTTACCACCGGGTAATTGCACACTGTGGGTTGCATCGTAAACCACCGGATAACCAAGCTTTTTCATGATAATCAGAGACCGCATATCCACAATTAAATTACGGTATCCAAACGTGGTACCTCTTTCGGTCAGTAAAATTTTATGATTACCCGTGCTGGAAACTTTTGCCGCCGCTCTTTCCATATCCTCAGGTGCTAAAAATTGACCTTTCTTTATATTGACAACATTGTTGGTGCGTCCGGCTGCTATAAGCAAATCGGTTTGTCTGCAGAGAAAGGCAGGGATTTGTAAAATATCCGCAACTTCCGCCACTACCGGAATTTCTAATTCATTATGAACATCAGTTAGTACAGGAATTTCAAACTTCTGGCGCACCTTTTCCAATATGCGGAGGGCTTCAACAAAATCAAGACCAACAAATCCACTTATAGAAGTCCGATTTGCTTTTTTGTAAGAAGATTTAAAAATAAACTGAACATTAGCCGCTTCGCTGGTTTTGTTGAGGATTTCGGCCGTTTGCATAGCCATTTTCTCATTTTCTACCACACAAGGGCCTGCAATTACTGTCAGTGGTTGATCGAGTCCTATTTTAACATTTCCCACTTCAACCATAAAGTATCTCTATCTTTCAATTTGAATCCATTACGATATTTTGTTTTACCCCAAAATTCCAAGTTACCGGGTTTTTTGAGTCATTCTTTTCCATCTTTTAAAATTCTTTCGCGGACTTCCTCTTGTGCCAGCCGTCTTTCTTTAAATTCGCTATACCAGCTATCAAGTTCTTCTTTCTGCCAGGAGGCGGGAAGCAAAAATTTCAGCATATCTCCCTCTGGGGGTAAAAAATCATTTTTAAATTCAACCCACTTCAATTCATTTTGGCATAAAATACAATAATATTCTTCATCCCCTTGAATGGTCTCAACAACAGTTCCGCCAGTCCAGCAAAAGTCGCACATATGATCACTAAATTGATATTTTTTCCCATCCGATAATTCAATGGTATCTTCCGCCGCATTCACGACTAAAAAATCTATATCGGAAAAATTACTTACTTTATGAACTGACATCGGATACCTCATGTAATTTTTCGATTTTCTGAAGGGAGAATTCTAAAGCAGATTTCACAAAATTCACAAATAAAGGATGAGGTTTCATGACCCGGCTTTTTAATTCCGGATGAAATTGACATCCGACAAAATAAGGATGATCGTTCAACTCAATCATTTCTACTAAATTACCATCAGGAGATACGCCGCTTAAACTCATACCGTGTTCCTGAAGAGTTCTGCGGTAGTCATTGTTTACCTCATAGCGGTGTCTGTGTCTTTCGCTTATGTAGGTGGTTTGGTATGCATCATGGACTTTGGTGTTTTCACGAATTGCGCAAGCATAAGCACCAAGTCGCATAGTCCCCCCCATTTGCTTGATATGTTTTTGGGACTCCATGATGTGAATCACCGGATGAGGTGTTCCCGGATCAAACTCAAGGCTATTCGCATCTTTCAGCATGCACACATCGCGGGCAAACTCGATTACCGAACACTGTAACCCAAGACAAATTCCAAAAAACGGCAATTTCTTTTCACGTGAATATCGGATCGCTTTCAATTTGCCCTCAATGCCCCGATCTCCAAAACCTCCGGGGATTAAAATCCCGCCCACATCTGAAAAATGCTTTGCAGGTCCTTCTTCATCCACCTCTTCCGAATCTACCCATTTCAAATTTACCCGAGAATTGTTAGCAACTCCGGCATGTGTAAAAGCCTCTGCAATGCTTTTGTATGCATCTTTAAGTTTGATATACTTTCCACAGATTGCAATTTTTACTTTATGTTTAGGTTTTTTTATTTTCTCCACAACTTTTTCCAGATCAATTAATGATGGAGAGGTGTGGTTTATCCTAAGCCGGTCTGCCAATTGATCATCCAATTTTTGAGCAGCAAACCTTAACGGAACCTCATAAATGGTGGACACATCCACTGCTTCTATCACTCGCTCCGGCCGGACATTACAGAAAAGTGCAATTTTTTCTTTCAACCCTTTGTTCAAATGACGGTCTGTGCGACAAAGTAAAAAGTCCGGCTGAATTCCGATTTCTCTTAAACGCATTACACTGTGCTGAGTGGGTTTGGTTTTAGGCTCACCCGCAGATTCAATAAATGGAACCAACGTTAAATGCATGGTAATCGCATTGTCTGGTCCGGCTTCCAAACAGAACTGACGTATGGATTCCAGAAACGGCAAACTCTCGATATCACCTACTGTCCCACCAACTTCCACAATAACCACATCGGCTTCACTTTCTTTGGCCAATGCGATAATCCGTTGCTTAATCTCATCTGTGATGTGGGGAATTACCTGAACTGTTGCACCCAGATAATCTCCACGGCGTTCTTTGGAAATTACGGTGTTGTAAATTTGTCCGGTTGTCACATTATTCATCTGTGACATATTTTCTTCAATGAACCGTTCATAGTGCCCCAAATCAAGATCTGTTTCCGAACCATCCTCCGTTACATAAACTTCTCCATGTTGATATGGACTCATTGTACCGGGATCAACATTCAAATAGGGATCCATTTTCATAATTGTGACTTTTAACCCACGAGCTTTCAACAAATATCCCAGAGACGCACAAGCAATTCCCTTTCCCAGAGAAGAAACTACACCCCCAGTAACAAAAATAAATTTCGTATTTTGCGGAATTCGTTTTTTCAATTCTCTCTCTCTTCCTTTAATAAGGTTTCCACTTTTCTTATATCTTCCGGTGTATCTATGCCGGGGGATGAGAAAGACGCCGGAACAACTCCCATTTTAAAACCACGTTGTAATACACGTAATTGCTCCAACTGTTCCACTTTTTCTAAAGTTGAGGGTTTCCAATTTAAAAAATTTAAAAGGAAGTCTCGTTTGTAAATGTAGACTCCCAAATGCTGAAATAAATTTGGTAATTCTTTAAATTTGCTGTCCCGATAATACGGTATTGGTTGTCTGGAAAAGTAGAGTGCATTGGCGTTATCATCGGTCAGTACTTTAACAACATTTGGATTTCTCCACAATTTTTCAGTTTTCAAGTGAAACCCGATAGTGGCCACATTTAGCGCAGGAGATTCAGTTAGCATTCTAATGGCTTTCCCGACGGCTTTGGTATCTATAAATGGTTCATCTCCTTGTAAGTTTACCAGAATATCACAATCGATGTTTTTAGCTACCCAACCCACCCGGTCACTCCCTGACGCCAAATCGGACGGCGTCATTATTGCTTCACCACCCAAATCAGTCACCGTATTCACTATGCGCTCATCATCTGTTGCAACTATTACACGATTAACCTCAGGGATAGACATGGCCCGTTCCCATACCCAAATAATTAAGGGTTTGCCAGCAATCATGGTCAGGGGTTTTCCCGGGAAACGCTGAGATCCATATCGTGCCGGAATTACAGTAACAACTGGTGTCATTTGAAGTTAACCATCGGAATTTAAATGAACGCTCCAATTTTCGATATCGGACAAAGGTATAAAATATTTACGATCATGTCCTTACTTTCAAATGTTTTATAAATGTTCAAAATCTTATACATTATAATACAATTTTAACACTCTGAGGAACACCGATAAAATCATTAAAATATTTTTAATTTCAATTAGCCCCATTTGCTGGTTTGATATTTTTGAAGCCCTAAAACTCAGCTAAACCTAATCGTAAAAATTACTAATTTGAATAACCCATTAACTTGAACTACATTTGCTTCAATTTCTAAAAATAGTGAAATAAAAATTATAAAAGTATTTATATTTTCACCGGGCTAAAATAAAAACATAACCCAATGAAAACAATGATAAATAAGCTTTGCCGTATAGCCGGAACGATCAGATCTTTTTAATAGAAGATTTATTGTGTTTTTGGAGGATTTTTCAAGACAAGAGTGGGATAATACTACATAACCCAATGGATAAATTTGCTTTTATGAAGTGTTCGACGGTTTTATCTCAACAAAAAATAAAAGGTAGGGAATTTCTAAAAGTCTACTTTTTGTTATGTTCTTTGCATCTACCATAAATCTGAAGCTGATGGCGAATCATTTCCATCCCATATTTTTCACAGATCTCACGCTGCTGTTTCTCGATGACATCATCCATAAACTCCACAACTTTTCCACATTCCACACAAATTAAATGGTCATGATGCGGCATGTCCATGGCTAATTCGTAACTCGCGTAATCCTGCCCCAGATTTTCCTTCTTTATGATTCCAATCTTGTGTAGTAATTCCAATGTTCGGTAAACCGTTGCGCGGGAAATTTGATCGTGTTTTCGTCTGATGTGGATAAAAAGTTGCTCGGCATCAAAATGAGAGGAAAAAGAAAATATTTCTTCCAAAATTATAACCCGCTCTGTGGTAAAACGTAAATTATTTTCTTTTAAGTATTCTCTTAATCTTTTTAAAGCAGTTTGAAAATTTAACATGAAATGTGACTCAATCTCAATTTAATATTACACTTTTACCTTTAAAAATAAACCCTATTTTATTCAAATCTAATATCTGCAAAATAGTAATTTTCGGGATTTACGGCATTGCCTTTATAATGGACTTCATAATGCAGGTGCGGGGCAGTTGAAAGCCCGGTATTGCCTACTTCTCCAATCTTATCTCCACGTTTCACAAACTGCCCACGGCGAACATAGATTTTTTGAAGATGTCCGTATTTTGTTTCAAATCCATATTTATGATTAATAACCACAAATAATCCATAACCGCCATTCTTGCCGGTAAACGTTACATAACCATCAGCCGCTGCTAAAATGGGAGTTCCGCGTTTGGCAGAAAAATCAACCCCATGATGCGGCATGATTCGCTTAAAAATTGGATGACGCCTGCGTCCGAAACGATCAGTTAATCGTCCACCGGGGACCGGTTTAATTGCCGGCAGATATCTAAGAGAATCTTCTTTTCTTTCCATGGTAGATATCAATTTTTTATAGCTCTCTACCTCTAACTTTATTTCACGTTCCAATCGTGCCAAGGCCGCCTGATTATTAGCTAAATATGATTCAATCTTCGGATCACCAACTTCAAGGCTGGAGAAATGCAGAACATCTGAACCACCGATACCAACCTGTCGAACATCGGCAGCAATAGGCGAGACATCTAACCGTTCTCTTAACTGATCATCAAGATCTTCAATCTGATTTATCTGTTCACGAATAAATGATACCTTTTGGCTCATTTGGGATAGCTCTTGTTCAAGCAAATTATTTTTTTTACGAAGTTGAGATATTTGTGAGTTTTGATTTAATTTGATAAACAAGTTGACAGAAAGTTTAAGGGAGATTCCAATTACAAATATTAAAATAAAAAAAACAAGAATAATTTGAGGAAATGATATTGTGATCTGTTTAATTTTAGAATTATTTGGATTAACATAAATAAAATTCGGTCGTTGTTCCATAAATCGTACCTTTTTAGACAAAGCCCCACCAATATTGGCATAAGTTAATATTTTATGTGATTTATGTCAATAGAGAAAATTAATTAATTTGAATTTTTTACAATTGTATTATTAATTTTCCATATAAATTCATCAAAATAACTATTATCACAAGAGATGACTAAAGTGTAATTATATACACAATATAATTTTATTATAAATAATATTAGAAAATAAATACTAATTATGTATGCCAATTTCCATATCATGGTAGTGATAATTAATTCATATTCTATTATGAGTCATTTTGAATTTCATCTAAATTAATGATATAATCAACCATTTGCGCATATTGGGGATTTGAACTACAAACAATTATCTGGTAATCTTTTTTT
>CAZVKP010000036.1:0-8137 GCA_964627635.1 uncultured Calditrichaceae bacterium
ACCACGGACTATATTATGCCCGCCGGACTGAGCCGGGATATCACCGCAAACTCTTCGGTTCAACTTATGCTGGGGCGCGCTGACGGCGTGGAGGTGTGGTTAAACGGAAAAAATCTGGGGCTGATGGGAGATAAAAATGAGGTTGTGGTTCGACTGATGCTGAACCGGGAAGGCATTGCAGAAAAACGTGTGAAAGAAGTTTCCCCTAACCAGACCACCGAAACGGATACTTCCAAACGGGCATCCACACAAGGATTGGAGATGGACACGACTGATACAGATACTTTGCGAGGGATTTAATTGATGTACAAATAGTGCATATTTCATATTTTTTTCACCAATTTCATTAAACAAATACAATACTTGGGATAAAAAAATTTCGGAACTCTATATCGATGAACGTTACACTAAAATTTACCTTACTCCTGTTTTTAATGTTGTTCACTTTTTCGTCTCCAATGGCTATGGAGCAGTCTCTGCCGAAATCCATTCAAGTAAACAACGCCGGCGTTGCCAGTGCTCATATTGAAGCATCTCAAGTGGGTGTGCGAATTTTAAAGGATGGCGGAAACGCAGCAGATGCCGCAACTGCGGTAGCGATGGCATTAGCTGTCGTTTTTCCACAAGCCGGGAATTTAGGCGGGGGTGGATTCTTGGTCTATCGGCATTCCGGGAATCAAATTTATGTCCTCGATTTCCGGGAAACAGCGTCTTCTGCTGCTACCGAAAATATGTATTTGGATGACCAGGGAAATGTTCAGGAAAAGAAAAGTCTGGTGGGGGGATTAGCTGTCGGAGTTCCCGGCACTGTTCGCGGATTTTATCAATTTCACCAAAAATACGGGCAGCTTTCCTGGAATGACGTTTTGCAGCCGGCAATCCAACTGGCAAAGGACGGATTCGTGATAAATGAATATCTGGAAAATTCATTTAAAAATAAAGCCAGGTCTTTGAAACAATTTCCATCAACCCGGTCGGTATTTTTCCCGAAGGGCGAAGTTCCCAAAGCCGGAGACCTTTTTCAACAAATACAGTTGGCGCGCAGCCTTAAATCCATTGCAAATCATGGACCCGATGCATTTTATGAGGGAGAAATAGCTAAAGAAATTGTCAAAAGCGTCCGGAATAACGGTGGGATAATTTCTTTGCAGGATCTAAAAGCTTATCAACCGGTAGAGCGCGATCCCATCCAAATTAATTACCGGGGATATAACATTTTTGCTGCACCGCCGCCGTCTTCAGGTGGAGCCGTTATAGGCGGCATTTTAAATGCCTTGAAACAAATAAATTTGGAAGAATACCCACTACATTCCGCCCAACAAATAGCACTTTTAATTGAATTGGAAAAGCGGTACTTTGCCTTTCGAAATCAACTTCTGGGCGATCCGGCATTTGTAGAAATGCCTTTAGAGAAATTATTATCTCCCAAACTGGCAAACCATTTGTTCAAGGAGATTGACTTGCAAAATCCACTCCCCTCTCAGGAGATATCCGCCGAAAAACTTTTGAGAAAGGAGAGCGAAGAAACCACTCATTTTTCTGTGATTGATTCCCATCAAAACGCGGTTTCCGTAACTTACACATTGAATGCAAGTTTCGGCAGCAAACTGGTGGCTGGGAATACCGGTATTCTGCTTAACAATGAAATGGATGATTTTGCATCCAAACCGGGAAGCCCCAATATGTATGGATTGGTTCAGGGCGCAGCTAACAGCATCCATCCCGGAAAACGAATGTTGAGTTCCATGACACCGCTGATTGTTACAAAAAACGGTGAGCTAATTGGATTGTTGGGCTCACCCGGCGGACCCACAATTATTACCACGGTTTTACAGGTATTGATAAACATGATTGATTATGAAATACCCCTTTCCAAAGCAATCGATACCGGACGGTTCCACCATCAATGGCTGCCCGATACTACCTATTATGAAAGGGATAAATTTAATCCCGATGTATTAAAAACACTGGAACAATGGGGGTATGCGTTTGTAGAACGAAATTCGATGGGAGATGTACATGCAGTTTGGAAAATTGACGATGAATGGTTAATTTGTTCGGATATGCGAGGAAATGGGTATCCAGGTGGTTTCTGAACAGGAGCGATTTAATGAAAGACAGGTCAGAGAAGTCGGAGAAAAAAACAGAAGAAAAGAGAGAAATGGTAGAAGAGTATTACAAAAAAGTGATGAGAATAATTGAATATTATGTATTGCTTTGTTTTATCCTGATTACTTTTGTTCCCCTATTGGAATTTTCCTGGGTGCAAGGATTTACCAGTTTTATTTACATGACAGGCTTTCCTTTGTTAATAATGCTTTTTTTAATCAGTTTGGTTAAGGATCCGCTCTTAAATTTTATCACTAAACTGATTAAAAAATAACACCTGTTAGCTACCAAAAATATTTCTCCAAAAAGGAGCTGCTTCTTGGTTAAATTTACCCGGAACCGATTACAGGACATTTCTAAAAACGCTTCTGCAAAAAAGATTATTGTCTTTGGTGATTTAATGGTGGACGAATATCTGTGGGGAGATGTATCCAGAATTTCTCCTGAAGCCCCGGTTCCCATCATAAATATCGGTTCACGACAGTTACGGTTTGGCGGCGCTGCCAATGTGGCAAATAATTTAGTGGGATTAAAAGCCACACCAGTGCTCATCGGGGTAGTGGGAGAAGATTTAATGGGCGAAACATTCTCAAATATGTTGAAAGAAAACAACCTACCTTCGGATGGTGTTCTTAAATCATCAGACCGACCGACAACCGTAAAAACCAGAATAATTGGGAATAACCAGCATGTCGCCCGGGTGGATCAAGAATCTCTCACCCAGATTTCACCCGAGCTTCAGGAACAACTTTACCAGATATTTGTCTCCCATATCGATGATGTTGCCGGAATCATTATCCAGGATTACAACAAAGGGCTGGTGGTGCCCCAATTGGTGAATCATATTACAGACCTGGCAAATCGTCACGGGAAATACATCACAGTAGATCCCAAATTCGAAAATTTTATGTCGTTCAAAAATGTTTCTGTATTTAAACCAAATATAAAAGAGACCGAGCAGGCGCTTGCGGTTCGGATTCGTAATGAGGATGATTTGATAAAAGCGGGTAACAAATTATTAAATAGCATGTCGTGTGAATCTGTTTTAATTACTCGCGGTGCTCAAGGAATGGCTTTGTTCGAGAAAAACGAACAAGTCACATTGGTGGGAACAACTGCTCGCAAGGTGGCGGATGTATCCGGTGCAGGCGATACCGTTATTGCAACGCTAACCTATGCCCTCTGTGGCGGCGCTCAGACAAAGGAAGCCGTCACCCTTTCAAATTATGCTGCCGGACTGGTGTGCGAAGAAGTGGGAGTCGTTCCGGTAAACTTGGAAAAACTTTTGGATTCCAGTGTGAAGCCTTAAAGATAATTCTTATGACTGAGAAAATGACATTGGGCTTATTTATACGAAAAATAAACACTTTTATTTCGATTGTATGATTCGAGAGAAAATAAAATCACTATCGGAATTGTCCCAAATCCGGCGCAAATTAAAGCGGGAAAATAAGAAAGTTGTATTCACCAATGGTGTTTTCGATATTTTACACCGAGGACATGTGGAATATCTGGAAGTAGCCTGGTTAAAAGGTGACTGTCTGATCGTGGGGTTAAATTCAGATATTTCGGTTCGCAAAATCAAACAAAAAGGACGCCCAATTGTTTCCGAATACGACAGGGCATTGGTCTTAGCGGCGCTCACATTTGTGGATTACATCTGCTTGTTTGATGAAGAGACGCCGGCAGATTTAATTAACACACTGATACCTGATGTTTTAGTAAAAGGCGGCGATTATAAAATTGATGACATTGTGGGAAGGGAAGTGGTTGAAAAAAACGGAGGTGAAGTGGTAACCATCCCACTAACACCAAATCGTTCAACAACGGATATAATTGATAAAATTGCGCAATTGGTAAAAGAAGGGGTTTTTGAAGAATGAAGAAGTTGATTTTGTTTTTGAGTTTTTTGTTTTTGGTAATGGCATGCAGTACGATGCAGCAAACCAAAGCACCGGATAATAAGGTGGTAAAAGGAAATGAGATTTCGGAGGAATTGAAACCTCTTAAAAAAGCTGAATTTTATTGTCAATTGGCAAAAAATGCCGAACAAATTGGAGACACCCTTGGCGCTGAATACTATTTCAGTCAGGCAATGAATTTATCCGGCGCCTACCAGCAGGAACATACCCAACCGTTAGATTCCGCCGCTCAAGAACTGATTGAAAATATCTCTTTAAAATATACAAAATATCTGGCAAGAATTAATGGTATTGAACACGATACGTTAAGTGCGGCAAACGTCATGAAAGTATTGGCTGAATTAGAAGACAGTTTAGCCACAAAAAGCAGTGACAGCAGCGTGGTTACCATTCCCGACGTAATCGAAGAGGAAAATAAAATTACCATTCCCCTGGTTCTCAATCAAAAAGTTGAAAATGCCATGAAATACTTTCAGGGAAGGGGACGACGGGTTTTTACCAAATGGCTGCAGCGAACAGGCAGATACAAACATATGATTATTCCCATACTGAGAGAAGAAGGTGTCCCGGATGAGTTGTTCTATCTGGCAATGATTGAAAGTGGATTTAATCCGTACGCCAGATCGTATGCCAGGGCGGTAGGTATGTGGCAGTTTGTCTATGCTACCGGACGCGCTTATGGTCTCAACCAAAGCTGGTGGTACGACGAGCGCCGGGATCCGGTAAAATCCACCCGAGCTGCGGCTCAACATTTGAAAGATCTCTATCAACGTTTCAATAACTGGTATATTGCGATTGCCGGATACAATTACAGTCCGGGGAAAATTGCACATCGAATTGAACGGTATGAGGTAGATGAATTTTGGGAATTGCCACGGCTCCCCCGGCAGACCCGCAATTATGTTCCCACTTTCATTGCGGTATCCCACATGGCAAAGGACCCGGAAAAGTACGGATTTTTTATTGAGAAGGAAGATCCCGTCAAATTTGATACGGTTACTGTCCATGAGTGTGTTGATTTAAATGTGGTGGCAGAGTGTGTCGGTTCCACTTTCCAGAAGGTTAAGAAACTGAATCCGGCCTTGCTTCGCTGGTGCACCCCCCCGGATCGAGATAGCTGGGTGTTAAATATTCCGGAAGGCACTCGGGATGAATTTTTGAAAAATTATGCTAAAGTCCCCGATGAAGATAAATTAACCTGGATACACCATAAAATTCGAAGCGGTCAAACATTGTCCACAATAGCCCGGCGCTATGGCGTAAGCATGCGCGAAATCAAACGCTTTAATAATATCCGCGGTACACTAATTCGTGCCGGACACTATCTGGTGATACCGGTTCCCCAAAACCGGGAATACGCATCCCGCATGGCGAAACGCACAACCCGCAGGCGTTCGGTTACAAGAAGAAAACCGGTATCTAATGTTCCCGGTCGGGTTAAACAGGAATATGTGGTGAAAAAAGGCGAAACATTATGGGAAATTGCCAATCGATATAATGTTTCCGTTTCCCAACTTAGAAAATGGAATGGTCTGGGATACTCCCGAATCATTCATCCCGGTCAAAAAGTAAACGTCTGGCTGCCTGAGAATTCTTCCCTGTTGGCAAGTGGTGAAAAAATTCCGGGTCCCATCGGAAACCAGCTCAACTCACAGCCTGACGCTAATGAAAACCAGGGGGATGAAAACCGGGAAACCCTCACGCATATCGTCAGGTTTGGAGACAACCTCTGGGATATTGCATCGCGTTATAACGTTAGTATCAGGGAGATCAAGAAGTGGAACAATATGAGAAGCAATCTCATCAAACCTGGTGAAAAGCTGAAGATTTTGGTAACAAGATAACTTAGCCATCTACGGATATTCAATTTATCCGACAAAAATCTTATTGTTTCCTTCCACATTTTCATGTAAATGGAAAATGTTTACATTTCCAAATTAGCATTAACTCAGGGAGTTGCCCTGCGCTATAATATTTTTCCCCGTTGGGGAAATACATTGCGGTCTGATATATGATAATAATTAATTTGTAACGGATAATTATAAACGCCACGAAGGGGCATAATAATTCAGCCAGGGGCAACGCCCCTGGTATTGAAAAACACCAAAAATTAAAGCCCTGCCACTTAAGTGTCACGGTAGTGACCACTAACGTGGGTGGCTATGCCATAAGGGCGAAATAGAATAGAAAATAACCCCACTGTGTCCAGTGTGGGTAAAGATCAGTTTTACAAGAGAGAAAGATTTTTTAATTCCTATAAGATGTAATAACTTGAATTTAATTCCATTACAGCTAACCTTTTGGACAGCCCCGTTAATTGATAAAACGATTATGCTTTTAGCTCAGCAAAATGCACATTTATATAAATTCATGTCATTATTATTCAACGCACCACGGAAGTGGTGCGATAAGTAATAAACAAAATAGATTTCTAACAATTTTTATTAGTAAAGCTGAGCTAAGGAATTAAGCATAATTGATAATTCCTTTTGTATTAACATACGACAGCTGCCCGTCAAGGGCCGGGCTTTTGACTGGCCGGAAAATCTTACTCTATTTTGTAAAATAGATAACCATTTCCCACAAAGTGGTGCCTATGGCAAACGGTTTTAAACTAATTAGCACGACACGTTAATTTTCTATTTTAATATTGATTATTTGAATTTTTAGTGCTACTTTTTGAAAAATAATAATACGATTTGAGGTTTATAAAATGAGTTTGATGCGCTTTGGCATTTCCATTCCGGAAGAGTTGATTCAGAAATTTGATATGCATATTCAGGAAAAAAATTATGCCAATCGATCGGAAGCCATTCGGGATTTGATTCGCAATGAGTTGATCCAGGAAGAGGTTGTTCAGGATGTGGAAGTTGTAGGAGTGGTAAATATTCTTTATAATCATCACAGGCGGGAGCTTGCCGATAGATTGACCGATATTCAGCATGATTTTCACCACATTGTGTTATCTTCCATGCACATTCACCTGGATCATGACAATTGTATTGAGGTGATCTTAATGCGCGGCAAAAGCCAGGAAGTGAAGCATCTGGCAAACGCACTGATTGCAACAAAGGGCGTTAAACACGGAACTTTAAATCTTACCTCCACCGGAAAATCATTGGAGTAAAACCATGCATATTCCCGACGGTTTTTTAAATCCACCTGTTATCGCTTCCACCTATGCCCTCTCTGCAGGCGGATTAGCGTTTATCTGGCAGAAGGTGAAAACTCAGTTTAATGAAAAAACAGTGCCCAAGATTGCCATGCTTGCGGCGTTTATTTTCGTAGCTCAAATGATTAATATTCCAATTTCCGGGGGAACTTCCGGCCATTTAGTGGGAGGATTATTGGCAGCTCTCTTTATCGGTCCCTTTGCAAGCATCTTTGTTCTATCGTTGGTTTTAATCGTTCAAATGTTTATTTTTCAGGACGGCGGTTTAACCGCTCTTGGTGCAAATATTTTTAATATGGGATTTATAGGGGTAACCGGCGGATATTTTTTTTACTATTACTTCACAAAATTTATCAAATCGAACGTTTTACATTTAACAGGTATCTTCCTGTCCGCATGGCTTGCAGTGGAATTCGGTGCACTGTTCACCGGCATTGAATTGGGGCTTGCAGGACTGGCAGACACAAAAATTACCATTAGCCTGATGGTCGGAATTCATGCATTAATCGGTTTGTTAGAGGGAATTATGACTGTGTTAATCTATGAAGCAGTTAGAGCAATTCGTCCGGACCTGATCTATGTCCAACATCATCAACCTGTAATTCATCCGGGAAGGTAGCAATGAAAACTCAAAAGCGTCTGAACTGGATCTTTCTTGTTGTTTTATGTATTGTCATCTTTCTGACGGTATTCTCATCGTCTCTGCCGGATGGATTGGAGTGGGTGTCAGAAAAGCTCGGGTTTGCTCAAAAAGAAAAAACCATATATTCTGCGCCGGCGGAAGATTACACCATTTCCGAAAAACTTTCTTCGGGATTGAATCAGATTTTTTCAGGTTTTTTGGGAATTCTTGTCGTTACCGGCATCGTATTTATCATTTATTGGTTTCGGAAAACTTTCAAGAAAAATTCGGACATTAATAATGAAGCATGAC
>CAZVKP010000036.1:8147-13641 GCA_964627635.1 uncultured Calditrichaceae bacterium
AGTATTGTTCATCAGGCGGATGCCAGATTAAAACTTTTGATGATGATCGTATATATTTTGTTTGTGGTTGCCATTCCATTTGAATTTAAAAAATTCTATCTGATTCTGGCACTGGTTCCCATTCTTCTGGCTCTGTTGAGCAAAGTGTCCATTTTTCATTTTCTTACTAAACTGGCAAAAATTTATCCCATGATATTTCTCATCACTTTTCTATTACCGTTTTTCCCGAGTGAAAATTCCCAGGTTTATCAGATTTCATTTATCGAAATTTATGAACATGGATTGCAAAAATTCCTTTTGATAAATATTAAGTCTCTGTTGGCACTTTTTATGTCCATTATTTTGACAACGACCACGGACTTTTCTCTTTTACTCAAAGGTATGGAAAAATTGAAGATTCCCAAAGTGATTATTGTGGTGCTTTCTTTCATGTATCGTTTCATATTTTTACTGATTGATGAAACCGAGCGGATGATCATGGCTTACAAATCCCGCTATATCCGACTACCATATTTTACCAGACTTAAATTCATTGCACGGCAAATTGGGGTTTTATTTATTCGTACGTATGAGCGTGGGGAGCAGGTTTATCAGGCAATGGATGCCAGAGGATTTAATGGTGAAATTTATACAATAAATGACTTGCAGTGGAAAAAACTGGATAATCTTTTACTGAGCGTTTTTTTGTTAATTCTAATTTCACCATTTATCATTTTGTAATTGCAGGGACAAATTAAAGATTATTGATGGTTTTAATTGAATTGTAAATATGAATAATGATCAAAAACACACCGCCATTCAAGCACAAGATTTGTCTTACAATTACCCGGATGGAACACCGGCATTAAAGCATATATCTCTAACTGTAGCCGAGGGTGAAAAAATTGCAGTTATTGGGCCCAATGGATCAGGAAAATCGACTTTAATGACCATGTTCAATGGGGTCAGGTTGGGAGAGGGCTCCCTGGAAATATTCGGAAACCCCATTTCCAAGAAAAATCTCTCGACAATAAAGAGACTGGTTGGATTAATTTTTCAGAATCCCGATGACCAGCTTTTTTGTCCCACCATTTTTGAAGATGTGGCTTTTGGGCCACTAAATTTGGGCTTATCTCCGAAAGACGTGAAATACCGGGTACAGCAGGCGCTGGCAAATGTGGGACTTAGTGGCTACGAAAACCGTTCATCATTCCATCTCAGTTTCGGAGAGCGCAAGTTAGCCAGCATCGCCACGGTTCTATCCATGCAGCCCCATTTAATTGCGATGGACGAACCCACCGCCAATCTGGACCTTGCCCACCGTCGCAAGATCATTCAATGGATTCAGCAAAATCAAAAAACCACGGTATTAACCACCCATGATCTGGATATGGTATTGGAGACCTGCCAGCGGGTTATCATTTTGAATCAGGGACAGGTTGTTGCGGAAGGTGAAACGAATAACGTTCTGCAGGATAAACACCTTTTAGAATCGAATAGCCTGGAGTTACCGTTGCGATTCCAGTATGAGCTGGCAGGTTGGAAATGATTATTCTGCAAACGTGGTTATTCATAGGGCCTCAGGCCGGATAAATCCACCAGGAAACGTTCATGGGTTCTAATTCCCCTACCCTGAAAGAACTTATTTTAAAAGCTCCAACCTCTATCGTTTAAATCAATTTCTTAACGAGATTTATTCTTCCAATTTTGAGTAACCTTTTTGCATTTACCTGAAATAATTCCTTGTCAATGATTTTATATCTTTTTGATAATAAATTGAGAATAAAGAATTCATATAAACGGCTCCTGTGAAATTGATCTGTTCATTCGGACGAAAAAGGCATACAGCCTTGCGGGGCAGGAATTTAACGGAGTTGACATCTCAATATCACTTTCTTGTTACAACGAGTCTCCCACTGGTATCCGGTAATTTACAGGCATAAATATCTGCTATGGGATAATACCCTTTTATTTGTGCTGAATCCTGAAATTAATGCCATATTGGAATTGAGGTGGCGGAGCTGTGTTCGGATGGCTGAAACCGAAGGTGGGAAACAGGGTAGAGAAATGGAAGAAGAGATAGTCGACCACGCTGATTTCAGTTGACAATTTATCTATAAAGCATTGCCATTTTTGTTTGTATGTTTTTCATTGTCTGAATTTAAATCATTCAGGCTGCTTTTTTTGCAAGGTAATCAGTTCGTAAAACAGATTTATCGCGTGTGAGGCTTGCTTTTGTCGGGCTGGGATATGATTTTTATCCTGTAATTTCTTCATAAAATGAGTCAATGTATTGGAGTTATCTTTTAGGAAGTTATATTTTTGGCAGAAATCCAGGTAATAACGTCACCATTTAAGATAGTGGGGGTGTAAGTGCCGGGGGATTTTTTTGTGTTGCAAAAATACAACGAATTGAGATTTCAATGTTAGCGGCAAATTAATCATGCAGGATATCCGGTTTTTTCTTAATAAACTATTTGATTATGTCCTTTACTTAGCATATTGTAAGAATATTAAATTTTTTGTATGATGTGGTGATTATTATTATACCTCATCCCCTTCCCCTTCTCCATGTTGGAGAAGGGGAAGGGGGTGTGCAATCTTGAGACTAATCAGCATAAATTTCTGGGGGATGGGGTTGAGGTTCATCTCAAATTAAATTTTTATATTTATTAAACAAGCTGAGCTAAATATATAATCATAATAAACTAAAATATAAATATTATACAGTTAGATTTTAGCCAAAAATATGGTTGAAAACAAAAGATATTTGGCGTATTTTTGTTTTAGTAGATAAAACTATATAATTACTTGTTAGGCTACTTATTTAAAGGAATGAAAATGTCTTCAATTAATGAACAAGGGTTCTTAAGTAAAGATGTTGATGAGTTTGTTAAGCAAAATCATTTAGAATTTAAAGACACATTCGATTTAATCACTGATCTTAACCGATATGCTCAAAGCTTGATGTTTAAAATCAATGCTCATGATAATATGTTTCAAGAATTGTTATTAGCAAGCTTATATATTAGAGCTTTAAGTTCATTCCAGAGTATTGTGATTCTGGCTGAAAAAGGTATTGAATCTGAAACAAGGGTCCTCTTAAGAAGTTTTATGGAAGTGATGTTTACACTTGTCGCTTGTTGTAAAAGCAAAGCCACAGCAGAAAAATATGTTTTAAACGATAAGATTGATTCACTGAAAACTATAAGAAGGGTTAAACAATATAAGGGAAAATCCATCTTACCAAATGTAAAAAAAATGTTGAAACATGAACATGAATTAGACCTTGAAATAAAAAGTAATGACATAAAACGAATTTCTATTGAAGATATGTCAAAATTGGCAGGTCTTCATCATCACTACTTAACCGTTTATGATGTATTAAGCAGAACTGCACACAGTAAAGTAAAAGATATAGAAAGGAACCTTAATCAAGATCAAAATAGATTCATATGGGGACCAAAGAATATAAAAAATGAGTATCTTTTACTAACTGCAGCCTCTTTTATGATTATTATTTCTGATCATATTAATGATTTCTTTGATATTGAAAATTCTAAGCCGTTAAAGAGTTTTAATGATAGAACAGTTAAATTAATGAAAGCAGTGGGTAGCTAACAACGCCAATCAAGCTGAATGCAAACGTATCGCGGTTTCAGGAAATTTTATTAATCCGCAGTCGTGTTTTCTAGTCAGAGGTCATAGGCGGCTTTTTTTGAATCAGCTTATCGGCAGATGTTACGCCAACAGAAGAAAGGAGAGAATCATGAAAACTAATTACATTTCTAAGAAAATTGTTTCTGTAATGTTGGTGACGTCATTATTTGTGCTTTTTTCTTCACCGCTCATGGCAGCAGAAAGTTACTTCGAAAAAGGCAAGAAATATCATATAGAATACCTTGGCATAGATGGAGATGTCTTGGTCCTATCAAAGCCTGATGATTTTGGATGGATAAAGGTCAAAGTTTTGGATGCCAAATTAAAACGATATATCGGTGATGAAGGATTGGTGAATATCACGACCGCTATCATCGCAAAAGAGATAAAATGATCTTTGCCTAACAACGGCATTAAGGGCGACGGCAAAAAGCCGCCGCGCCTTATGCCGAGCGGTATTCAAAGGTGTTTTCTATATCCCGCCCGTTCAGCATTTCTTAATTCCATAAAAGAGTTGCCGGGTAATTTATTTATTTAACCATGAAAGATTTTGACTTATATTAGGGTGAATAGAGTGAAAACGAATTTATAAGGAAGGATTAACAAATGAACCAGTTTATTGCTGATACCAGAATTATCAAGGGGCATTTAGAGTTAAATAATATCCCGTTTACAGGTGATTTGGATGTAAAAGTGATCATTATTCCAAAGGTCAAGTTAGAGAGGATGTCTTTTGAGAAAGTTCAGCAGCTTACAAAATCTATAAAAGGAAATCTTTCTGATGATGTAACTGGAGAGCGAAAAGTCTGATGAATCTGTTTATTGATACGAGCGCTCTTGTAAAGCTATATCATAAAGAAGATGGGAGTGAACAATTAACTGATTTCCTTAAACAAAATGAAGATGACATAGTGATTACAATTTCTGACCTGTCGAGAATAGAATTCCATTCTGCATTTCTGAAGCGGGTACGAATGAAGGAAATTGATTTCTCGACAGTTCAGCAAGCTTTTAAAGAGTTTGAAAATGATCTTACAATGATAAACGTGGTGGAAACAACATCAGAGGTAAAGGAGTTTGCGATTTCTTTACTGGATAATATTGCTCCGGACAAAAATCTCCGAACTTTAGATGCGCTCCAATTAGCAACGGCCCTTACTGTCAACCAATTTTATCGTGTTTCTTATTTTATAGCCGCTGATCAAAGACTATTAGAAGTAGCGGCAGAATATTTTGATACCTTCGATCCGGTTGAGTTTGAAGAAGCAGATAATACGGAAAGTCAGTTTACAAAACCGGCAAAGAAATTTTGGGATTCTATTCCGGAAAATATAAGAGAGGAATTACTTGAGAATGTATGGTGTAGTAATTGTTCCGAGGTTACTACAATCATAAATTTTAAAGGAACCATTGAAAGTGGTGACTTAATCCTTCGGGGGGAGTGTCGAAGGTGTGGTTATAAAGTTGCCAGATTAGTAGAAAGCGAATGAAAGTAAATGAGTTTGTTAAATAAAGTTTGTAGCTCGGGCATCACTGCCAACAGGCTGATGGAACCGATGAAACCCGTTTTGGCAACCAATGAGAGTTCGGATATTCCGCGGAAATTTTGTAGATTTGTTTACAATGTGTGCGCTGTGGGTTTCACGGCTCAACAGCAGCGTTAGCAGCTTTCAATTCCTTTCGCAGAAAAAATTAATACAAATTTTTGTTATTGACAATTTACTTTACATAGCTTTAATTTGTTAATAACAATATTAAGGAAGGATAATAAAAATGATTAATCGAATTCAAATAGATCCGAATATATGTCATGGAAAACCTGTCATTAAAGGAACACGTGTTTTAGTAAGTAATA
>CAZVKP010000037.1:0-5900 GCA_964627635.1 uncultured Calditrichaceae bacterium
AATAAACCGTTTTACTCCCCGCAGATACCATTGCCCGTTTTCATCCTGATAAGCATGCATCTTTACCGCCTGTAAATCCGATCCGGCATCCGGTTCGGTCAGCGCCATAGCGCCGGTAAATTTCCCACTGGAAAATTTGGGTAAAAACTCCTCTTTTTGTTCCATATCACCATATTTGTGAATGGTTTCGGCGATATCCTGTAAACCAAATATGTTCATGAGTGAGGCATCCGCACGGGAGACCATTTCAATTGCCATTATATACACAGTGGTCGGGAAATTTAGTCCGTCATATTTTCTGGGAAGGGTCATTCCCATAAGTTCAGCATCGGATAATCTCTTCAAAGCCTCCGCAGTTCCCTGCGCGTAGGTAACTTTGCCATCCTGAAAGATCGTTCCGCCTTCATCAACTTCGGGAGCCCTGGGCGCAATATAATTTCCGGTAATATCTCCCACCACCTCCAGAACTTTTCGATAGTTATCCAGCGCATCCTGATAATCAGCGGGGGCATAATCGTATTCATTAACTTGCTGATAGTCATCTTCTATGACGGATACAATGTCTTCGATATTTAAATTATCAAATTGGAAAAGCAGATCTTTATTTTCAGTAAAATAATTCGGCATGGCTTCACCTGTGTTATCTAAGTTTGTGTTTATAGGTATCGATAAACATGGGAATAACTTCCATGACGTCTCCTACAATTCCATAATGGCAAACGTCAAATATCGGTGCTTCCGGATCGTCATTAATGGCGATAATTTTCTGAGATTCCTGCATACCGGCACGGTGTTGAATGGCACCGGAAATCCCACAAGCAATATATAACTTTGGACGAACGGTAACGCCGGTCTGCCCTATTTGACGTTCCGGTGGGATGAAACCAGCATCAACAGCCGCTCGTGATCCGGCAACTTCTCCTCCAATTGTATGGGCAAACTCATACAGGATATCAAAATTTTCTTTAGTGTTCATTCCATATCCACCCGCAACAATAACTGGTGTTGACTTCAGGTTTACTTTCTTCTCTTCCTGATGCCTTTTCACAACTTTTACCAGTTCATCCATTCCATCCGGTTCAAAAGGAATTTCAGTAATTTTTCCCTGCACAGGTTGATCCAACGGAATGTTCTCCATCACACCCTCCCTCACTGTCGCCATCTGGATGGGGCTATCCGGCGAAATAATGGTGGCAATGATATTTCCGCCGAATGCCGGGCGTATTTGAAGCAGTAACTCCTTGTAATCTTTCCGGAGATAAGTGATATCGGAAATTTGCAGATCCGTACAATCGGCAGTTAACCCACTCCGTGTATGAGATGCGACCCTGGGTGCGAGGTCTCGTCCAATAAATGTTGCCCCAAACAAAACAATTCTCGGATTATGTTTGGACACTAACTCGGTTAAAATACGGCTAAATGGAAGTGTTTGATACGTTTTCAGGGAGGGATGATCTATTACAAAGGCTTCTTTAACCCCATAAGAAAAGGTTTCCTTCACCAGTTCTCTTACTTGATGCCCGATGATCACTGCCTTCAAATTGCCGTTGAATGTCTGAGCCAACTTGCGTCCTTTGGAAAGCAATTCGTAACTTACCTCCGCAGCTTTCCCATTTCGCAGTTCAACAAATACCCAAATATCTTTCGCTGATTTATTCATAATTTTTTTACCCAAAAATTCGGTCTTCTTTTAGTTGATCAATCAATTGCTCTATGCCTTCTTTGGTGGCATCAATCTTTTCATGTTCATTCCCGGCTAAAACCACCGATTCAATTTTATAGACTTTGGTGGGAGAACCACTTTGTCCGATTTTTTCCGCATCTAATTTCAGTTCATCCATGGTGAGCGTGGGGACAAAAAGTCCTTTTTGAGTGAATTCATGTTTCAAATCTTCAATATATAAAAGTGAATTTTGATTGACCATTTCTTCCAGTTCGGAAAGTGTTTTGGCATTTTTGTATGCCATCACCCGTTTCGCTTTAAAGGGACGGGGTTCTGCCGCTTCTTTGATCACCGTCAACAAAACCGGTAATTTGCTTTCCAGGATTTCGTAACCATCATCAATGCGACGTTTGACTTTAATTTTGGATTTGCTGAGTTTTGAAATTTCTTCGGCATAAGTGATTTGGGGAATTCCCAATTTTTCCGCAGCTTGAGGTCCCACTTGAGCTGTGTCCCCATCAATTGCCTGTCTTCCGGCGAATATGAGATCGTAATCTCCGATATATTGAATGGCCTCTTGCAGAACATAAGAAGTGGCTAAAGTATCCGCACCGGCAAACTTCCTGTCGCTAACCAAAATGCCTTTATCAGCGCCCATGTACAGACATTCTCTTAATATTTCAGATGCTTTTGGAGGTCCCATGGTGAGCGCTGTAACGCTGCCACCATATTGATCCTTCACTTGCAATGCCAATTCCAATGCGACTTTGTCTTCGGGATTAAAAATGGCAGGAAGTTTAGCGCGGTTCACCGTCCCGTCCGGTCGCATTACTTCACCGGATATGTTAGCGGTATCCGGAACTTGTTTTACCAGTACAATTGAATGAAATCCCATTTCTGTCCTCAACCTATAATTAATAAAGTGTCAAATATATGAAATCAGGTTGGAAAAAAGAAAACAAAATGTAATTTCTAATCGTTTATGTCGAAATTTTAATTGGCTTCAATTTTGACCTTTTAAATATTTATCAAACCAATCTTGAGAGCGGTGTTCAACATTCCGTGCGTGATTGGGCTCTCTGTTAATCCCATGCCCCTCCCGGGGATAAATAACAAATTTAACTTCCCTTCCCAGAGTTTTAAGTGCCTGGTACATTTCCTGAGAATTTGATAAATTGGTATATTTATCGTCTTCTCCATGGAGAATCAACACAGGTGTTGTAATATTTTTAACATGAAATGCGGGAGAATATGCCACGTACGGATGATCCGGAGTAATGGGTTCTTCCCAATAATAAATGCCCAAATACATTTTTTCCCATGCCGGCTGCCATGAATTGCTCCAATCGGTAAATAAGCTAAAGATGCCAAATTGGGAGACTGCTGCTGCAAAACGGTCTGTCTGCGAAATGATCCAATTAACCAGATAACCCCCGTAACTGCCACCGATGACGCCCATCCGTTCTGCATCAATATATCCTTCTTCAATCAGGGCATTCACGCCGCTCATGATGTCCTTGTAATCAATTCCACCGAAATGTCCGCCTTTTTGGTGCCATATAGCTTTCCCGAAAGCATCACTGTAACCGCTGCTGCCTCGTGGATTCGGAGCAAACAATACATATCCCTTATTTGTATAGACCTGATGATAGTAATATTGTCTCAAAATGTTTCGAAATCTGCTGTGGGGACCGCCATGAAGAGTAACAATCAGCGGATATTTTTTAGTCTTGTTAAAATCGGGTGGATAAAACACAATGCCTTCTATTTCTTTGCCAGCCACGCTTTTCCAACGATAAATTTTTTGAGCCCCAAAAGTGAATGATTCAATTTGCTTGCTGAAATCCGATAGTTTTTCTTTTTTTTCGCTACTCAGACGGTAAATTTCGGGCAAGTGGGTGACATCTTCTTTAAGAAAATAAATTTGATTTCCAACTACGTTTAAATCCGATGCATTTCCACCTGATTTTAATAATTTCTGATACCGATTAGTTTGTTGTTTATGATTAAATTGGTAGATCGGTGTTTCGGTACCCTCTTCCACTGTCAGTAAGAATTGTTCACCGGTTGGCAGCCAATCGTAATCCCCAATTGATAAATTTAGATCTTTAGTCATCGTGAGTGTATCTAAATTATCTTGATTAGTATCGAATCGAATCCGCGCCAGGTCAGTTTCTGCGAACTCAATGTGCGGTGTGGTCTGTTTAATGTAGGCGACCCATCGGTCATCGGGCGAAAATTTAGGATCAGTCTCCGGACCCGGAAAATCTGTTAATTGTATATTTTCTCCGGTTTGAATGTTCAATGACCACAGGTCATATTTTTGTTCATCGTTATATTCTCCGGTATAATTGGTTTGATAAACAATCCAGCTCCCGTCCTGAGAGATATTGAATTCGTCAACTCCAGGATCTAATTCGGCAATTCTCCGCATGCTTCGATCCGAAAAATTCACCTTCCAAAATACCTGGTTGATTTTTACACTGTCTTTCACTGTTTCGTCAAATTTAAATACTTCCTCTTTTTTCTCCCGTTTTTTGACCTTTGCTGATTTTTCGGCATCTGTTAGAACCACCAAAAACCCACCATTTGGATTCCATTTATAATCACTTACGCCGGTGTTTAATGAAGTTATGCGAATAGCCTCACCCCCCGCCAAGGGTAACGCCCAAATCTGAGAAATGCCAGACTGTTTCTCACCATCCTCATCGAAGTAGGATCGGCGCGACACAAAAGTGACCCACTTTCCATCCGGTGACCATTTTGGTTTATATTCACTGACGTCAGCGAAAGTTAATCGGCGTGGTTCTCCATCGGATTTTCCCATATACCACAGTTGATACTGCCAATCGCTTTCCAGAAAATCCGCATGTCGTACAGTATAAACAAATTTCTCTCCATCGGGCGAAACTGCCAAACTCCGAGGATACTTAAATTTCATGAAATCTTCTACGGTGATTTTAACGCTAGCTTGAAGCATTAAAGGTATAAAGAATAAAAAAAAGGCAAATAAATGATTCGGTTTCATAAATACCTCAATTTGTCCATTTCAAAATTTGAATTCAATTTAAAACATATCGAATTTTTTTCAAGCTCGAAAAATAATCGAAATTACCCAATTTAGAAACGGTCAGGTTTAAAAAGCAAATGAAATGCTGATATGGAATTCGCCCGGTGATTCGTTCTTCTCCGGACGATGCTTAATTCCGTAATCAAACCGGACGGGTCCGATTGGGGTTACCAACGCCAAACCAATCCCGGAAGTTGATTTTATATCCGAAACCTTAAAATAACGATTCTGCAACCAGACATTTCCTGCGTCTGTAAAAACCTCTCCCCAAAACAGCCAGAACAGCGGTATCCTCAATTCAATATTGCTAAGCAACATCAATTTGCCTCCCAAGGCCCGGGGGTTTTTACCCTCTTCATTAAACACCACCGGACCGAGTAACTGTTCGGGATAGCCACGAACAGTGGATGCACCACCTAAAAAATATCTTTCCAGTAAAGGGATTTCTGAAAGTTTACCCAATTCCAGGATACTACCAACTTTTATACGGCTTGCAAGTACCCAGTTATCAAAATTTGAAAATTTCTGATATCTTTTCCAGCTAAATGAAAATTTAAAAAATCGATTTACAACTGTTCGTTGAGTTTCTTCCTTTCGGCTATTGGCATGGGCAAATTTTATTGTGGGTTCTAATGTGGAGCCATCCTGGGGATTCAAATAGCTGTCACGGCTATCACGTATAATATTGGTGCGGATGGAATAAATAAAATCCTGTCCCTGTGTAGTTGCAAAAAATGTCGTTCCCAGGGTATCGGATTCCAATACATCAACCCGATTGAACGAGATTGTTCCGGACACTTGCCATTTATTGGAAAATTCGTGTCTTACCTGGAAAGATGAAGTGAAAAAATTATAATCCGCGGAAAAAAGCGGACGGATTTGCAGAAACGAAACACTTAATATTCCGGGCGTTCTGGTGTATCCAATCCATGGTTCTACATATCTGATACTATATTGATTTTTGGGGTTAATGATATTCTGTTGTTCAAAATCATAGGATAGAGAAGGAATTACATTGAAAGAAATAGTTCGTGCCGTTCCGAAAAGATTTCTGTGACCAAACTCAAATGTGAAATCAAAAGTCCCACCATATAACGCTTCCTGCTCGTATGCCACACCAAAGCGAACACCGATCCAGCGAGACTTTTTTTCAACCACTTTAATTAT
>CAZVKP010000037.1:5910-13627 GCA_964627635.1 uncultured Calditrichaceae bacterium
TTAATGGATTGAATTTCCATACCGACATAATTAAACAAGCCGGTACTATAAATATTTCGCTGGGATTTCTCAATTTTATGAATATTATACATATCCCCTTTTTGAATTTCCAGTTCACGGTGAATGATGAAAGATTTAACCAGACGTAACCCACTGTACTCAATGTCTCTGATATAAACTGTTTCATTTTCCTGAATATTAATATTCAAAAAAATTAATGAATCTTCCTCGATTTGCTCTTCTTCTAAATTAACGTATGTTTTCCCACGATTGAAATAAAACCGCTCCAACTGATTTAATCCCATTTCAATAGCCTGAATTTGAAATTTATCGCCGTTTTGGATATCAAAGAATTTTCTGAGGCGTTCAGGAGGTGCCAATTTTGCACCAGTGATCTTAATACCCCCGAGTTTGAATTGTTTTCCCTCCGCAATATTGAAAATCACAGTAATTTTATCTGCATCTCTTTCAATCTCTGTTTCCAACCAGGCGTTTAAAAATCCTTCTTTTTGATAAAAATTCGTCAGAATGGTTTTGTCCAATCTTAAAAATTTGCTATCAAATTCTTCCCCTTCTTTCAGTTTCAAAACATTTTTCAGACGGGAATCTCCAAAACTCTTATTCCCTTTGAAAACAATTTTATCTACTTTTAACTCAGCAGCCGCAAGATAAAAAGGCACACTAAAAGCAAGTAGCATAAGCGCCAGTATGGTCTTAAAAATTAAGCCGCCAACTGACATCGATTTTAAGTCGATCATTCTCGCGCTTCTCATAAAATGTTGATATTGACCAATTTCGATTAATCCGGTACTCTAAATATAACTGATTTCCCGATTCCCAGGAAAGTGTAGGGGTGGGAATTTCACCCAATCCCGGCAAACCGGCTGATGCCAATTGAGTTTTGTATTCCAGATATAATTGAGGTGTTAAATATTTTCCCAAAGCCAATCTTGAACCGGATGGAGATTGATTTAACCGTCGATTCCTGGTTTCGGGACTTTCCAGGCGAATTGCATCTAAACCAATAAATCTTCTGGCTTCATTTTCTATTTGTGAAATGAGTGCCTGACTAACAATCTCCTGACCCTTCTCAAGTAGTATCGATCCGGCTTTGCCGGTTAAGTCTTCAAAAGTTACTCCAAATAAAAGCAAAGCGATTTGATCTTTAGTCTCCGGGTAAAGATGGGTAATGTCTTCATGAGTATCCATGTTAAAAATACGAATTTCTTTTGTGGGATTATTTAGCGGACCATTAACATCCAATTCAAAAATGTAACCGTATTTTCGTTTTTCAGCAATCAGATCAAGCTGGGGCAGTTCTTTCGGATTCAAAAACTCAATTCGTCCGCTTTGGATGTCAAATTCCTCAAATTGAAAATATTTTCCGCTTAGGATATTTAAATTTCCATTAACTTCCACAAGGCTGTTGGGCTCCTGAATAATACTGACATCACCCTCTAACTGAAAATCAAAGGAATTGAAGGTGGCATCGCTGCGTACAAAAAAATTACCAGGGGTGGATAAATTGACTAAATATCTTAAATAAGGTGGTGTTTCTCTTACTGTTGGAGAAAGAAGCAAATTTTTCTCCGATTCCTGCAAATCCAGAAAAACTTCTCCCTGATGGACAGATATGTCACCATTAACAAACAGCGTATCTCTTCCGGTTACCCGTAGATTGTTAGAGGAAACCAAAACCTCAACATTTTCCAAAAAATAATTTGCATAAATTTTTGAAGCCTTTGCGGTGAGGTTAAATTTAGGACTATCTAATATCGAAAAATCAATATTTCCATCTATTTCAAGCTCTCCCCTACTCGGTGCGGGAAAAAGAAGTTTTTGTACCGGTGAAAAAATGACGGATGTTAATTTTTGGAAAATACTTCTATCCTCAATTCCTCCTGTCATGCGGGCTTTAGCCTTATCTATTATCAATTTCTCTTCGCTTATAAATGCAGATAATTCTATTGCCGAGACCGGGTTTTCTATTTTGGATAAAACTAATGTTCCATTGGATATATTAACTGTTCCATCCAATAATTTAGGTTGATCCCATTCTCCTCCAAACTTCGTATTTAAAGATATTTGTCCTGTTAATTGATCCACTTCTGGTGTAATAATATCCAAAAAATTCACCGAATCTTCTTTAATTGCGATATTTAATAAAAATTGTTTATCGGAGAATAGATTTTCCGGTTCATTCAAATTCCAGTTTATTATTTTCGTCCCATTGCCTAAAATTTCAGTATTCATGAAATTTATTTTGGCAAAATCCAACTTTATTTGTTCAGGTTTAAATCTCCCATTTAACTGGAATGCAGACGAAAAATATTCACGATAGCGAACATTTCTGCCTGAAACATTGAATAGACCCTTGAGCCTGGAAGTTGTTCCCTCAAGTTGAATATTGCCATTGAATTGCCCTTTTAATGGAAAATTGTACTGCCTGAAGAAAAAATAATCAGAGATTTCAATGTTTTTTATTTCAGAGCTTATTTTGAATTCGTCACTCGGTTCAAACTCATATTTGTTTGTTTTCTCATTAATTATTGGAATTGGTAGATATCCTTGCAGGGAAGCATAAGACGAATCGGCATGTTTAAAATATAGCTGTTCAATTGTGAGAAGGCGATTGTCGTACATTCCATTTAAGCGTATATTTCCCAGTGTATCCTTGTCTAATGCGAATTTTTGAACATTTAACCACAAATCAGCATGTGGATTATTCAATTGCCCTGTAAATTCTAATGAAATCTCTCCGAGACCGGATACATCATACTTCCATCCAAGATATTCATTAAACGGTGCCAGTTTAATGTGTTGGAAATAGATCGCAAATGCACTATTCTGAACAAAATTCAACATGCCACGAACTTCAATCAGACCGTCTTCCGGTGCATTCAAAACAAAGTTTTCAATAAACAATGAATCGCTGTAGTAAAACGCTTGTAAAGTATCGGGAGATTTAATGGCATAATTCCGATATTTAAATAAGAAGTCATGTAAATCAATGTAAAGGGAATCTTCATTTTGCTTTATTTTTCCGGCAAATCTTACTGAATTATCCTGGCTATAAAATGCAACCGAATCTATTGTAACTAAATTTTTATCAATATTCAGACTTACATTTCCATCAGTAATCAAGATATCCGAAACCATACCGGCTAATATATCAAGATTAAAGAAGCCGATTCGGTTCCGCATAAGTTGTTTAATTTCAAATCGCCCTTCTACACCATAAGCCGTGGTTGACTTAATTTCCAATGAATCTAACAGAAAATTTCCTTTAATATTCGGATTGTTCATTTCACCTGTCATCGACACAGACATGCTGCCGACTCCACCGATGAGATCCAAATTTAAACGGGAATCCAAAGTATCCAGCATATTCTGTTTCGTAAAAAGGTTTAAATCCAGAATTCTGTCTTTGCTAATTGTTCCTTGAACAAAAAACTGGGATGCTTCCTGAAATACCAATTTGGAACCTTCTTTTATGGTCCAATTTCCCTTCCGGGCACTCACATTTAAGTTAAGCAAATCAAACTTTATATTTCCATATGATGTATTCGTAAATAAAGCTTTTCCTTTCCCGGTAATTTTGTTCAAATTCCAATAATTAAAATCCAGGTCAAAGGCACCATTTAAATAAGTTGAGAAAGGAGTGAGATTGATTTTTTCCAGATTAACGCTCTTAAATTTAATATCCACCCTATTGCGACCTTGCGGTGCAATTTCTGCAAGACCTTTTAATTCTCCGAAATTTGAAACGAACACTAAATTTTTTAATGCAAAATCTCCGCGCCGATAAAAATAGTCGCATGAGAGGTGTTTAAATTTTAAAGAGTCCAAATTGCCGGACAGGAAAAATTCTCCATTAAAATTCTCGGGATTTCCAATAAAATTTCCGTAAAACCTGATCTTCCCCTGCTGATAAGGAATATCCGGGAATATCTTTTTTAAATAGTGCAGTTGAACATCACTGGTATCCGTAAATATATAAAATTTTAATCTTGGTATTAATTCTATTTCTCCATGCGCGATTACTTCCGTTTCTTCAATTTCTAATTCAAATTGATTGATTGTGACTCTTTTTTTATTTCCGATTAGTTTGAATGTTAATCTTTTCAGTTCAACATCTTTTTGTAACCAATTCCCTTTGAGATACTTCAAATGAATATTGACATTTTCCGAACTAATATTGGCTGCTAATTCCGCATAAATGTTTTCTATTATTTGATCCTTATTGTGTGATTTTAATTGAATATTGCCATTATTGATAAATATACGATCTACTTTTATCTTGGGAAATCCCGACAGATCGACAGCAATTTTGGTTTTATTCGAATCCAAATGGTCTACAGAATTGATCGTAGTGATGGAAGTATCTGATCTGGATTGAACAATTAAATCGGGACGATCCAGGGTAATATCACTTATGTCATATTCTCCACTTATCAAATCCAAAACATCGTATTTCAATCTAACGGCTTTGCACCGCAGAGTATCTTTATCCGCTATAATTTCCACATCATTTATTCGGACACTTTTCAATATGTTACCTTCTAACCGACTATATTTAATCTGAATATCATGATTTGCCGCTAAATTGATTAACTTTAGAATTGCTTTATCAACAATCGTTGTATAGGAGTAGAGTAAAATGAAAATAATTACAATAGTAAATATTGCAATATTTAGAAAAATTATTATCCTTCGTAATTTCTGACTCATGATACTCCGATCGATATTTCAAAAAAATTTATGAAAATTTCAGTTGGAAACAAATGTAAATTTGGCGGTGGATTAGTACAAAAATAAACCGAATCCTATTTTAACAGGATCCGGTTTATCATTTCAAATGTGACTTTTAAATTTAGGCTTTTACAATTTTTTCTCTATCCGTTTTTATTTGTTCGGTTGCGTTTCTGGTATCAATGACCAAAGCCGCATGTTCCACGACAAAACTGTAATCAAAGGCAGAATGATCGGTTGAGATCAAAACTGCATCATAGCTCTTTAAATTCTCTGCCGTGAGATGGACACTACTTTTTTCAAAATTATAATGTCTGGTTGGTCCTAATTTATCGATAAAAGGATCATGATAATCGACACTTCCACCTTTTTCAGAAATAATTTCCATGAGTTTTAAAGAGGGAGACTCGCGTAAATCATCTATATCTTTTTTGTATGCCAATCCTAAGATGAGTATGTTTGAACCATTCAGACTTTTCTTGTGCATATTTAAGCCGTCAATCAATTTATTGACCACATAGAATGGCATATGCGTATTTACCTCTCCTGCCAGTTCTATAAACCGGGTCTGTAATTCATATTCCCGGGCTTTCCAGGTGAGATAAAATGGGTCAATTGGAATACAGTGACCACCTAATCCGGGTCCGGGATAAAATGGCATGAAGCCAAACGGTTTTGTTGAAGCTGCTTTGATGACTTCCCACACATCAATTCCCATGCGATCTAAAATCAATTTCATTTCATTCACCAAAGCAATGTTGACACTCCTAAAAATATTTTCCAAAAGCTTGGTGGCTTCGGCTGCTTGACTGGATGAAACCGGAACTGTTTGAACAATCACCTGGTCGTAAAGGGTTTGTGCGAGCTCCAAAGAGACCGGATGATTTGCGCCAACGACTTTGGGTATGGTATGTGTGGTATATTTGAGATTATTGGGATCTTCTCGCTCCGGAGAGAATGCCAAATAGAAATCTTGGTGTCCCTTTAATCCGGATTTTTCCAAAATCGGCAACATCACTTCTTCAGTTGTTCCGGGAAAAGTGGAACTTTCTAATACAATAAATTGACCTTTTTTTAAATATTGGGAAATTGCCTCAGAAGTTTTTTCAATGTATGAAATGTCAGGCTCCAAATGTTTTCCAAGTGGAGTTGGAACACAAACTAAAATACAATCCACATTTTTAAGCTTACCAAAATCTGCAGTCGCCTCGAACAGACCATTATCTCTGGCATTTTTAATTTTTTCAGATGAAATGTGTTTGATATAAGATTTTCCGTCATTAAGCGCTACAATTTTCTTTTCATCAATATCAAATCCAACCGTCTTGAAATTTTCTTGTACAAATTCTAATAACAGTGGTAATCCGACATAGCCCATTCCAATAACACCGATAACAGCTTCGTGATTTTTAATTTTTTCGAGTAACTCCATCGAAGGCTCCTTATTTCGTTAATCTAAATGATCAGTTACTAAATTATCGTAATATTATCGAATATTACATCAATTACTTGATAGAAAACCATTAAAAATTAAGAGGTGAATATATTTGAATCGAAATTAGTTTTTATGACAAATAGCAAAAAATTATAAATATTTTTTATTTTCCAGATACCACTCAGTAAATTTTCGGATTCCAAAATTCACAGCAGTTTCGGGTTGATAATCCAATAAACTTTTTGCCTTTTTAATGTCTGCGAAGGTTTGATTGACATCTCCCGGTTGCATGGGAAGATCATTGCGGATGGCTTTTTTACCCAATGCTTCTTCAATTTGATTAATCAATTCATTTGTGGTTATTGTTTGAGATCCTCCCAAATTTATGATCTCATATCCCTTCACCCGATCGACAGAAGCCAGAACTCCCTGAATGATGTCATCGATATAAGTAAAATCTCTTTTTGGTTTTCCATAGCCATAAACATCAATGGGTTCTTCACTTTCAATGGATCTGGTAAATTTATGGATTGCCATTTCAGGACGTTGGCGCGGTCCATAAACAGTAAAAAAACGTAAGGCATATATGTTTATTTGATACAACTGATGGTAAGTATAGCAAAGTAGCTCACCGGCCTTTTTCGTTGCTGCATAAGGAGATATGGGATAGTCTACATTATCTGTTTCTGCAAAGGGTACTTTTTTATTATTGCCATAAACCGAAGACGAGGAAGCAAAAACAAAATTCTTTATATTAAATTCTTTACAGAGTTGTAGCAAAATAGTCGTTGCTTCAACATTATATTTTTGATATGCAATGGGATCTTTAATGGAAGGTCTGACCCCGGCTTTTGCGGCAAGGTGAACAATGTGTGAAATATTGTGAGAATTGAAGATGTTTTCTAATTTTTGTGTCTCCAATATTGAATCTTCGTAGAAATCAAAATCAGGCTCATTCAAAAGATCTTTAATATTGTTTCTCTTTATTTTTTCCGGGTAAAAAGGATCGAAATTATCCACACCAATTACTTGATCTCCGCGAGCCAGTAACGCTTCACAAAGGTGTGATCCAATGAAACCTGCAGCCCCGGTAACCAAAACCTGTTTTTCTTTTCTCATTACTTTCCTTTAATCTTTATAGAAAAGGGGAACTCCAAAATCAGTTCCCCTGCACGTTTTGGTGAGTAAAAAATGATTAAGGCCTGCCAATACTGAAATAGTCAAACCCTAACTTACGTATTTTCTTAGGGTTATAAATATTACGCCCATCAAAAATAACCGGAGTTTTCATAAGATTTTTCATCTTGGGATAATCCGGCTCCCTATATTCCAACCACTCAGTGACCAATATGAGTCCATCACTATCTTCAAGAGCTTCATAATTATCGTCACACAATTTTACAATTTTATGTAAGTCCAAACGTTTAGCTTCATCATTTGCAACCGGATCATGGGCCTTTATTTTAGCGCCAAGTTTATGTAGTTCTTGAATGATCACTCTGGAAGAGGCTTCCCGCATATCATCCGTTT
>CAZVKP010000038.1:0-13525 GCA_964627635.1 uncultured Calditrichaceae bacterium
CGCATTCCGAAATCTGCAATCCCAAATCCGAAATCTCGCTTTACGGATAAACCACTTCCGTCTTTTCCTCCATCACCACATCCCCGGTATCCCAGCCATAGCGTTTGGCAACAGTTTTCATGGCCTTCCGGTAGATTAAAGTTGTTTTCACAGAAATAAAACCGTTTGCCTGGCTGGCATCGAAAATAAACGTATTTACATCCTGTTTCATGGGCAGCGGACGATTGTCGCTCACAATTCTGGTGGCTTCCCAAAACGGAACATTCAAATTCCCACGGTCGTCGGCGGTAACCCTGGCATAGGCAACTCCCGGCAATCCGCCAAAATCTCCCTGCGAACGGTCACCGGTTCCTTCCCAATCCGGCACGGTCGGGCCTCCCACCTGTTTCAAAACCGTCCCGGTGGAATCAGTTACTTCAATAACCAGCACCATGCTGCGAAAGGTCACGCCGGTGGGAAGCCGATGCCCGGTATTGGTATTGGTGACACTCACCATAGCCGACAACCGGCTTCCCTGTAGCGTGGGCCGGACATACAAATACGCCGTATTTTTCAGCCGTTTGGCGGTGGCGCCTTCAAACGTGTGGGGATGGATTGTGGAGGGATCGCGCCTCACTCCCAATTGGTTCATCATATTCCCCATCATGTGTCCCCGGCCTTCAACGATGAATTCATCGTAAGGCAGCATCTCTTCCGTCCAGTTCATGTGGCAGTCCTGACACTGTTGCCCTTTATTGGGATCATCAGCCGCTAGTCCATTCTGCCAGTTCTTCCACTCCATGTACGTCCATTGATTGGGTACAATGCGGCCATTCCTGAAATCAGCCGGGTCGGCTTCCGGATAGACCGACTGGTAGTCCCAGGTTTTGCCATTCGGCAGTTCTCTTCCATCCAGATGACAGGCGGAACAGAATTCGCTTTTTGAAAACAGGGAGTTAAAAGAAGGCACCATGGGCGGTGTTACTACATCAGCCAGGGTGCCGTAAGCAAACACAGCATTCATGCTCATCATCCCCATGCGGCGGGGCGGTCCTTCAATGCGGTTCAGCGTTACGGTCCGGACACCCGGTTCAGGGCTGACTTCGACCGCCTTTATTTTGTGGCAGAAATCACAAAATACGCCGTCAGCCTTCACGCCGCCGCGGGCTGCCACTGCCTTCAGATCGGTCTGACCGGGCGCATGAACTGCTGCTCCTGGTGCGTGGCAATCGGCACATTGCCATTTAGCATCACCGGCGGTTTCATACTGGTCCAGTACCCGTTTATTGCGAGTGGTTTTCGCCATGGTGGACTGCCGCCAGCGGTCGTAGTAGTTGGCATGGCAGCTTCCGCAATTCAGGCTGGCGCCGCCCATCATACCCATCATTCCGCCACCGGATGGCTGCGGTTCAATCCATTCATAGTTTGGATTATCCCGCGACGGAACCCCTTTCAATTGCAGTTCAATGTTCCGGGTGCCTTTTTCGATTTCCCAGCCGCCGTTGAACCAGCCTGTTTTTGCCGCCATCACCGGCACCAGATCACCGGAGTAGCGTTCCACCGGAAGCGTAAAGCGTCCTTCCTGATTGGTGGTTACCCAGGTGGTATCCGCCAGAACCATCACCTGTACCCCGGCAATAGGCAGCACACCGTCGGTAACCACACCGCTAATGGTTTGAGAAGATTGAGAAAAAACAACAGATGTGAAAAGCAAGATAATAACGGCAGGTACGAGATAAAAATAGAGTTTCATTGCGGTGTCCTTTCTTTTATGAAGAATTATTTTCGATAAAAGATGCTTACCGCTGTGAGTGAATTTTCCCCGTTGATTTATTGACCAACAGACTGGCGACGCGGTCGCCGTCAGAGGTGCGAATGAGCGGAAATTCGTATTCTTCTACCCGGTCAGTACCCTGTCCGATTTTAAGAGAAGTGTTACCTGTATTCTCCAAATATTCTTCGGCGCGCTGCCGGGCTTGTTCCATGGTCAGTGGTTGCTGCATCCTCTGGTCGCTGGATTGCATCTGCCCGTTGCCCATCATTCCTCCCTGACCGGATCCCATGGTGTCACCCATCATGTCCTGGCGATCTCCCATCATCCCGCCGGAACCCATGTGACCGTCCTCCATCATGCCATCTCCCATATCACCATGATGATCGTTTCCGCAGCTCAGGACCAGGAGTGGAACGACAGCCAGAATTACAACAAAAATCAATTTTTTAGTCTGCATTAGAGAATCCTTTATTTTACGGTAAAATTAACAGTTGTCTCTCCTATATCCGGGACCTTAACTTTTTGCGGTTTGGCGTTGCCATTTTCCGACCACACTTTTAATGTATAGCTGCCGGCGGGAACACCTGTAATTGTGAAATTGCCGTCCGCATCCGTTTTGGCGAAATATGGCGTAGGTGCTACGTAGATGTAGCCTTCCATTTCGGGATGCAGATTACAGAGCAATACTACCTCACCGGTTTTGTTGAAAGTGTGCGTTTTCACCTGCTCTCCTTTCCAGGTGCCCAGATTGAACATATCTCCCACCGCTGACGGTGTAAAAATGTTGTGTTCCACCCGGTCGCTGTTCCTGAATTGAACGGTGGTTCCAACGGCTATGGGAAGTACAGGGGGAGTAAAGGTAAGATTCTGCTGGTCCATGGCTGGCTGTTTTTCTGGCGGTTTGAACTGCATATTTTTCTGCTTCTCGATATAAACCACCGCGTCCGAATTGTCTGGAGCCCGTTGAATTTTCACGGTGCCGGAGATGTCCCCGGCTATGATAGATACACTCCAAAATACAATGAATATCAAAATAAGAGATTTCATCATTAATTTTTCCTTTTGATTACCTGAATCATAGCCTTTTTCTCATTTTTTACTTAATATAATTATTCTTTGTAGGGTATTGTTAATATAATAGATAATGTCAAATAATCCAAATCTCCTCCTCCGAGATTAAAAGGTTCGGCTAACTCCTATCGACAGCCCAAAATCGGGACTTGTATTGCTGAACCCGGCAGTCGCGGTGAGCGAGAGAATCATCTGACTGCTGCTGCGGTAATACAGTCCCAGTGATCCCTGCCGCGGTGGATCAAAATCCGGCAAAATAGTGGTGTAGCCCTGGTAGTAGAGCAGGGCTGACCACTGTTCGTCACTGAAAAAGCGGCCGATTCCGATGCCATAAGTAACGGGATTGCGGTAGTCGATTTCGGGAGAATCGCCCAGCAGCCAGAAGCCGGCATCCAGAAATCCGGCATAATTACCGAGACGTTTGGATAGGTTCAGCGTGGCGCCGTAGTCGTACTCCCCGGTACCGAAATTTTTACCGGTACTGGCGGTCGGGAATTTAATCTGCGCGGTAAGCGCAACTGTGGGCAGACTGTTTTGTCCGGTGATAAACTGGTGCTGGCCGGATAGATAAACATCTCCCAATCCCACCTCGAAATGATGTTCTACATTGTCGGTCATGATGCGACCGTCATGCATGCCGCCGTGATGATCTCCGCTCATTCCGCCGCCACCGGAATTTTCACCGCCATGGGAAGGAAGAAACATACCACCGGAACCGCTCACCAGATTGTTGCTCTGGGCAATTGCCGGCACGCTGAGCGAGGCATTCCAGCGGCTGCTCTGATAACGAATCCCGCCGGTGAAATAATAGGTCGAAGTGGCGGTCGTGTAAATGTAATCGCCGTTCAAATATTGAATGCCACCATTCACCGACCATTCACCGGCAATGGTTTTCGATAAAAGTATAAATATAATCATGATCAAAGGTAGCAGGGAGCTCCGGTTCCGGAGCCCGCCTTCTACATGTCTTCCAGAAAAAATTGGCATCATTTTCTTTTCCATCTTATTTCTGTTGTTGCGATTGTTGCAGCTTCTGGGCTTCTTCAGCATTATTCAGAAAACCGTTCATGGATTCCATCATACCGCCCATATTTTTCTGCATGTTCTCCAGATGCTGCTTCATTTGGGGATTATCCATCATATTCTCATTGTTCATCATGTTCTGCATCTGCTCCATCACCTGATTCATGTTCTTCACCATATTGTTCGTCCCCTGCATCATATTCATCATATTCTGATTTCCCTGCATCATACCTTTTTGCCCATGCATCATTTGCTGCTCGCCCTGCATCATTCCCATACCGCTTTTGCCGTGCATCTGCTGCATCATATTATTGGTCTTGCTCATCATTTGCTGCATCTGTTTCATCATTTGTTGCATGGACTGCATATTCTGCATCATTTGCTGGCCGGACTGCTGTTGCCCACCCATGTGCGTCTGGGCGGCCAGCGGCAATGCCATAAAAACAAACAGCGCTGTGATTAGCGCAACCGCATAAAAACGAATTAATTTAAACATAACTTCCTCCAATTGGTTTGTATTCCTTCAACAAATATTTTGTTTAAAAATGAAGATTTTATGAAATTTCGTTCTTCATCTTCTCGTATTCGTCCCGGCTGATCTCTCCGCGGGCGTAGCGCTTCTTCAGGATGTCCAGTGCATTTTCTTTATCAGCCGAAGGTTCCTGCCTGTCCGGCGGCCCGACGGGCCTGTTTAAAGTAAACGGATTGTTGGAACTGTTTTTACCCGTGAATTGAATCACCGCCCATACAATTACCGCAATCAGCAGGATGCCGAAAATTCCTCCGAATCCCATCATGGGTTCTCACCCCTTTCGTCTTTTAATGTTTCCTTTCTTTATTCTATGGTACGATTCATCCCGGTCAGGAATATTACAATTTCCCGATTATCCGGCGCAGTTTTGCCCGTACCTGTTCGGCGACTTTGCCCAGTTCTGGATTGTCTACCGCCTGCATGGACGCCACCGGATCCACCGCCGCAATTTCCACCTTCCCATCCCCAGTGTCCTGCACAATCACATTGCAGGGCAGCATGGTGCCAATTTTATCCTCCGCCTGCAATGCCTGGTGCGCAAAGGGCGGATTGCAGGCGCCCAGAATCCGGTAGTTCCGAAAATCCACATCCAGTTTTTTCTTCAGGGTTTCTTTCACATCAATTTCGGTAAGAATACCGAATCCTTCTTCTTTGAGCGCTGCCGTAACTTTTTCGATGGCTTTGTCAAAATTCCAATCGAACGTTCGTGAAAAATAGTAACTCATGATTTGACCTTCCTTTTTGTTTACCTGCTCATTTTCATAGTAATGTCATCAATTATGTAGAAATTAAAATATTATTTCTCTACCTTTAAAAATCTGGCATTAATCGCCACAATCACGGTACTCAGGGACATCAGTACCGCTCCCATGGCGGGACTTAAAATAATGCCGTAGGCGGATAAGACACCCGCCGCCAGCGGAATGGCAACTGCGTTGTAGCCGGTTGCCCAGACAAGATTCTGCACCATTTTGCGGTAGGTGGCTTTTGCCAGGGCAATGATGTCCACAGCATCCTGGGGATTGCTGCGCACTAACACGATATCGGCAGTTTCCACCGCCACATCGGTGCCGGCCCCGATGGCAATGCCCACATCCGCCTGCGCCAGCGCCGGAGCATCGTTCACACCGTCACCGGTCATTGCCACAATCAGGCTGCGAGATTGCACTTCCTTCACTTTATCTGCTTTCTGGTTGGGCAAGACCTCCGCAAAGTAGTCGTCCAGGCCCAGCTCCTTCGCCACGTAGTCCGCTACCTGCTTGTTGTCACCGGTCAGCATCATGGCTTGGATTCCCATCTCCTTCAGGCGGGCGATAGCCGCTTTGGATTCCGGGCGTATGATGTCCGCCAGAGCAATGGCGCCCTGCAATTCGCCGTCTACCAAAATAAAAACCACCGTTTTCCCCTGCGCATTCAGCTCATCGATCTTGCCGTTCTGATAATCGATATTATTCTCCCGCAGATAGCCGGGGCTTACCACCATTACATCTTTACCTTCCACATTGCCTTTCGCGCCCTTGCCCGGAATGGCTTTAAAATCAGATACCTTTTTATATTTCTCCACACCTGCCTGATTGCCAGTCGCAGGCAAAGACCCGACAATTCCTTTCGCGATGGGGTGCTCGGAATTCTGCTCTACTGCCGCCGCATAGTCCAGCAACTCCGATTCATCCAGTTTGCTGTTCAGCAGAACGGTGTCTGTTACGCCGAACGTGCCCTGGGTCAGGGTGCCGGTTTTGTCGAAGATGATCGCCTGCAGGTTGCGCGCCGCCTCGAACGCCGCCCGGTTGCGGATCAGAAGTCCGTTGCGGGCGGAAATTGCCGTGGACACCGCCACCACCAGCGGAATCGCCAGTCCCAGCGCATGGGGACAGGTAATCACCATCACCGTGACGGTACGTTCCAGGGCAAATACAAAATCCTGGTGCACAATTGCCAGCCAGACGAACATGGTAATGGCACCGGAGGTAAGGGCGATGATGGTCAGCCAGAAAGCCGCCCGGTTGGCTAAGTCCTGGGTTTTGGATTTACTCTCCTGCGCCTGCCGCACCAGGTCGATCACCTGCGAGAGAAAGGAATTCTTGCCGGTCTTTTCCACTTCCACCGTAATGGAACCTTCCCCGTTGATAGCGCCGCCGATCACCTTGCCGCCTTCTTTCTTGGATACCGGTTTCGACTCCCCGGTGATCATCGCCTCGTTAACCGAGGTTGCGCCGTCCACCACTTTACCGTCGGCGGGAATTTTCTCACCGGGCTTGATGAGAACCCGGTCGCCGGAATGCAGCTCATCCAGCGGTACATCCTGCACGCTGCCGTCTTCCATCAGCTTATGCGCCTCGGACGGCATCAGCTTTGCCAGTTCTTCCAGGGCGCGGGAAGCCCCCATCACCGACTTCATCTCGATCCAGTGCCCCAGCAACATGATGTCGATCAGGGTAGCCAGCTCCCAGAAAAAGATTTTGCCGGAGACTCCGAACACCACTGCGCTGCTATAGAAGTATGCCACTGCGATAGCCAGGGCGATCAGGGTCATCATGCCCGGATTTTTCTGGCGCAGTTCGTCGAAAAGCCCTTTCAGAAACGGCCAGCCGCCGTAGAAGAATACTACCGTTGAAAACAGGAAATTGATAAACAGATCGCCAGAAAACCGCAGACTCTCTCCCAGCCCCAGGAATTGCTGGATCATGGGCGACAGGATAAGGATGGGGATGGTGAGAACCAACGAAATCCAGAAGCGCTTGCGGAAATCCGCCACCATGTGGGCGTGGTGTCCGCCGTGACCGCTGCCGTGTTGCTGGTGGCCCTCGTGCCCGCCATGTTCGTGCTGACCATGATCATGAGAACTCCGTTGTGATTCGGCATCGCGTTGGTGATGCTCATGCTGGTGTTGATTTGCCATGATACTAGCCTCCTCCAATTTATTTTCAGGTTTTCCCGAGAACCTTCTTATTCATTTTATTTTAAAAACCACTGTTTCAATTCTGTACCCTCCGGCAGAGACCGCTCCGGTGAGGCTCTAAACACCACCTCTCCGTTAATCACCAAATTTGGGGAGTGGTGAATCTGCCATTTTTTTATCCATTCCGGATGATCTTCAACAAATTGGACACTGTAAGGTATTCCCATTTCCTGCAAGTGCTTTTCCAGAATAGGACGATGATTACAATTTTTCGTGGCAACGACTATAATATTCATAATAGATTTCTCCGTTTTTTGTTCATTGGAATCTAAATTTCAAATTGCGTGCCAATTTATTAAAAATATGTATAAGTTAATAAATACCAGTGTTTTACATCAATAAGTGTTATTTAGAAATATTCAGTGATTGAAGAATATTCTACAATTTAAATTATATTTCTTTGTGTTCTCTCTCATAAACAATGGAGTTCTCAGTTCACACATCATAAAAAACAAGCGGAAAAACGGTGTTATTTGACCACAAGCAGCCCTTTCATCCCTGCTTTATAATGACTGCCGCCATCGGTAAAGCAGCCGATCTTCCAGGTGCCCTTCTTAGAGGCCGGAAGGGTAAATGTCATGCTCCCTGTGTCGCCGGGTCCCAGAAGCAGCATGGTGCCGTGGTGGCCCATACCATGACCGTCCTCCATGTGTTCGTCTCCGTGCTCGCTCATTTCATGATGCTCAGAGTCTTCACTCTCTTCAGCAGCCATGGTATGCTCGCCCATCATCATAGCCTCAGGACCGGCGGGCTTGCCGTTTTTGGTCATTTTTACTTCCACTCCCTGGAATAAATCATCTGTAAAACCATCCCCATCCTCGGTGACGCTATGCCCGGCCATGAATTCGTGGTTTATTTTGCCCACGTTTTCAAATTCCAGCCGGACCACCTGCCCGGCCGGGATGATCAGTGAATCCGGCTGATACGAATACTCGCTCATCTTAATGTGAATGACTTTTTCAGGATTGCCGGCTTGCTCCCCTGTTCGGTCGGCGGCATCCAGCCTTCCGCTAAACACTGCCGCCAGAACCAGCACAATGCCTAACAAGCTTTTTATTAAAATCCAGTGAAAACGATGTTGATCTTTCATTTGAAAATCTCCTTTTCTGAAACCGTTAGATTGATAAAGTCAAATCGATTTAATCTGACAGAAAGATTCACAGCAGCCACACCTCTTTTGGTTAAAAAAAACGGAATAGTTTCCATCCGGCGTCCGGCAGAAGGACTGCTTCCTGCGCCCGAAGGATGCCGGATTTAAGTGGCGTGTGAATTGTGTAATTCGGATTTAGATAAGTGGTGGTGCTTTATGAGGATTGGAAAGGGCGTACCTCTCCCAACTAAGGATTGCAAATCCCGGCATATCTTTCAGAAATGATTTAACAGAACTGACGAGCAGGATCGTTGAAAATGTTGCATCCGGCTTTAAAACCGGTGTTTTCAATAACACAGGAAAATAAATCGGTGCCCATGGTATTGCAGATGTATATGCCAGAAGATCTTGACAACAGGGGACGGTTTCATCATCTCTACTGGAATGGGAAGTGTTTTCGCTGTTTTTTCCTTCATGTTGATGCTCGTGAGGAACCTGCGATCCCGTCTCTGTGATATGAACGGAGCCCTCGACAATTCATAATGAAGTGGCGGTAACAACTGTAATCGAAAGTAAAATAACAAATAGGATGTGAAGTTTATTTGCCATAATAATCGTATTTTATGATTTTTTATTAATCTCAATACTTTATGGTATGTAATAAGTTCCATTTATTTAGTTCAGTGTTTAGTAATTTTTATTCATTTTTCCGAAAACAACAAACGGAGTAATGCTCCTACAAACCACCCAAATAGTCCTCCATCCACAGACGCAAACAGAATGCCTTCCCATACAGACATGTTACCGGGATGAATTCTAATGATCCATGCAATAAAAAATGGAAAATTACGGTCGAACATTTTCCACATGCCACTTAATTCTCCGAAAAAGAGATAAACTGCTCCCCACAAGACCGCTATCGTAATGGCGGCAATGAACGGTAATCTGTTTAATAATTTTTCGAACATCCATTTTTCCAATTTGATTTATCAGTCGCTTGAGACCTATTATCTAAATCATTCCATACAAATATATTTTCTGCGTAACAAGTTTTTATAAAACCTTCCGAATTCTTAAATATGATCACCATGGTCCTTAAGTCGCCTTTGAGACAAAAACCTCATCTTTCCTAATATTCACATCATATGGTTTTAGGGGGCGGGGAGGAGGTCCGGCGATATTTATTCCGTTCAGGTCGAAGTGTCCATTGTGGCAGGCACACCAAATATGCCCAAGGTCCTCCCGATATTGTACTATACAACCTAAATGGGTACAAATAGCACTAAACGCTTTCAGATCTCCTTCAGGAGTTTTGAGCAGTATGACTGGATATGTACCAAACCGGATGATTTTACCACTGTTTGGTTTTATGTCATTGACCTTTCCTGCTGGAATGGTTTGGGGTGCTGCCTCACCCACGCCACTGGGTGGTATCATAAAACGATAAACCGGATATAATATTGAAACAGTAACTGAAAACAAGCCGCCACCCAATACGAAGTTCAAAAAAGAGCGCCGCGATTTTTTCTTCTCTAAGTTTCTTTGCATGATCTGTCCTTTCCATTTTATAATACATGGAAAAATCTGGCTATTTGGTCACCAGTAATTTAATTAAAGCAAAAACCGGATAAAGATAGTATGCCGGTTTTTATTGTATTCATAACATTAAACCGGAATTATTTTTCACTCTAATAATCTCACATCCGATCCAATTAGTTTTATAAGAATATTCATTCCGTTACACGTCAAATCTCAATCATCCAAATTCCAGGCAAATGTTAATTTTTGATTTACTTTTCAATATCCTCATGAAAAGTCTCAATCATTTTCTCCACCTCGGCGCGATGGCGCTGCTTCAACAGATTAGCGACTAAGGACTGACAGGCGCCGGTGTCCAGTTTTGCCATGGTCTGCCGGATCTGGTCTGCACTCAACAAATTCAGACTGAACTCCCTCAAACCAAGTCCCAGCAGAAGCGGAGTCCAGTACGGATCGGAAGCCAGCTCTCCGCAAATAGAAACCGGCTTATCGGCATTTCTGGCGGTCTCACATATCTTTGCCAGCATCTGAATAATAACCGGTAAAGTGGGCTGAAAATAATCCATGACATTTTGATTGTTGCGATCGACCGTCAGGGTGTACTGCACGAGATCATTGGTGCCGATGCTGATGAAATCCACTTCCTGCAGCAAATTTTCGATTTGAAATACCGCTGCGGGTGTTTCTACCATGATGCCCAACAACAGGTCGAAATCAAAATCACGCCTCACTGTTTTGTAAACAGATTTTAAAAAATTTAAATCTTCGATTGTATTGACCATGGGATAGAGAATACGGACCAGCCCCGTTTCCGCCGCTTCGAAAATAGCCCTTAATTGGGTTACCAGCAATTCGGGATGGAAACGGAACACCCGCGGCCCCCGCAATCCCAGATACGGATTTTCCTGGACTCCCAAGGAGAAATAGGGCAAAAATTTATCTCCGCCAATATCCACAATACGAATTGTGACCGGTTTCCCGTTTAATGCTTTCACCACCCTGCCGTACCATTGCTTCTGTGTTTCAAACGATGGAAAATTCTTTTGTTCGGACATGTACAGGAATTCCGTGCGGAACAGACCGACGCCGTCGATTTTATTGACCTGCAACAGCTCCAGCTCATCCCGTTTGTCGATGTTTGCAAGCAGCGACACACGAACACCGTCGGCGGTAAATGCCGGTTGCGGTGCTGTGGCATGGGCTTTTGCCTGTTTCGCTCGTATTTTGGATAATTGTTGTTGGTATCGATGACGAAAATTTTCGTCCGGCTCCGGAATCAGAACCTTCCGCTTGCTTTCCAGGAAAACGACCTGCCCCTCCTGCAATGCTGTAACCGCGCCCTCCACATCCACTGCCACCGGAATGCCCAGGGATTTTGCCAGAATAGCGGCATGGGAGGTGGGAACACCTTCCCCGGTAATGATGCCTTTCACCGGGCTATCCCGGCAGCCTAGTACGGTAGAAGGAAAGAGTTTCCCCACTACCAGTATGGTATCGCTGGTAAATTTCCGAAAGGTTAGACTGCCTTTTTCAATGGTATGATTCTGAAATTGCTGAATTAGATCAATAATATCATCAGCTCGCTGCTTTAGATAACTGCTGTTGGCGGACGAGAGACGCCCTGCGATCTCGCCCAGCACCTTCCCGGCGGCTTTTTCTGCAGATATAAATTCGGCGGTTATCAAGTTAAGAACTTTATCGTGAAATCCTTCATCCAGTATCAGCAGACGGTGAGTCTCGACAATCTCTGCCGGAGAATCATCCTGCAGGTTCGACAATTCTTCATAGACACGTGTTAAATCGTCTGCAATCCGATTGACCAGTCCGCGGAAGTGTTCAATTTCACGGCTGGCGTCGAACGGTTGTTTGTCCTTAAAATTTACAGCGGCTGGTCCGGCAAATATCAACCGGCCCAGGGCGTCTCCGGGCACGATAAATCTGACGCGAATCTTCTGTGTCATCCTTTTGCTTCCTCCAAAACGCTTTGTCTTTCCGAGAGACAGTTGCTCCCGGAAATTATGTAATTTGCTTGATTTCCTTGCCGTCCCCCTGCGGAATACGTTTCCACAGGCGGGGAATGAATGCCGGCACCTGACGGCGGTATAGCCGATATGCCTCACCAAACCGGGCTTCCACCGCCCGTTCTTCGCGCATTGCTAAGCGATAATAGGCGTAAATCAGAACCGGAAACATCAGCAAGGTAATCAGGGTTGGCCACTGGATCAGCATGCCTACTGAAAACAGGAACAGCCCGGAATACTGGGGATGCCGCACATGGGCGTAGATGCCGTCCGTTACCAGCTCACCCTCCGCAGCGTGGATCTTCTTCCAGCCTTTGCCCATCACGATCAGGCCCAGCAGCATCACAAAGCCGCCGGCCTGACAGATCAGCAGCTTCACCCAATCCGGCGCCCCGAAGAGCGTGCCTAACAGGTGACCGTTCAAATGTTGAAAAGGATCGGCGACTCCAAGCTGACTGCCGAAAAGCGACACCAGCACATAAATGGTTAACGGGAAGCCGTACATTTCGGTAAACAGCGCCACAATGAACGCTGCAAAGACACCCAGGGTGCGCCATTCGTATCGCTTCTTCGGCCGCAGGAATCCCAGCACAAACGCCCCGAACAGCCCCACATTGAACAGCACCATAATCCAGAGATTGTAGTCATAATTTCCGTGCATTTTTACTGTCCTTTAAGAAACCGGATTAAATAAACTCAACAAGCGTGCCACTAAAGAAATAATACAAGTAAGTTAAAGTTAATAAATGAGTTATAAAACCAGAGATTTGACGATGAAATGAAAATGCCAACAAAAACTGTAGGATATTCTACAAACAAATATATTTTATTCTACAAAAAAGAAGGCCGGAAAAACCGGCCTTCTTGAACCTTTTCTTTATTTATCATCTCCTTCAATGGTTTCTACAACCTCTCCACATTTCTGCATGTTTGTCCCATAGTATGGATTCTTTATTTCCCGTGAATCGCTCAGCCATTGTCCCCCCTCTCCAAATGCCATCGGACAATACTGTCGGTACAAGGTTAGAGAAAGTGGACCGTACTGTTTTCCCAGCAACCCAAGCTGCTCCGACAAAACCAGAAACGCTTCCCGTTGAGTATTTAGATCGGAGGCATTTTTAATACCAACCGTCTTCTGTTGAAGGATATCTATCTTATCCGTCAGATCCGGACGGGATGCCTCCGGCAGCAATTTTTCGTCAAGTTCATTCAGGGATTTCTCCAGACCATCGGCAGCTTCGGAAGCCGCCTTGAAATCGCTGCGGCTCAAAGCGTCCTTTACCTCCAGATACGACTCGACTACTCCGCTGAGCTGCGAGCGAAATTTCTTAGGGACTGCTGCTGCCTGATCACCCGCCCCGGCATTTTGAAGCAGACCGCTTAAAAGAAACAGCATGCCGGTCAGCGCTGATATAACAATTAATCGATTCTTCATTAGAATTCCTCCTGTAGTTATTTGTGTTAGTTAGATTATGAATTAAGTGTTAAATAGCACAACATAGGTTACACTTTTTCTAATGGTTGTTTCTTACAGAAC
>CAZVKP010000039.1:0-13370 GCA_964627635.1 uncultured Calditrichaceae bacterium
GGCAATTACTTTCCCTAGCAATCGCATTTCTCCCGAAGACCAGATTGCTTGTTTACTTTCAAATTGTGGGTGATACGTTCCGGTGCTATCCAAACCGTTGCCATGAAGTTGAAAAGTAAATTTTCTGTTCACACCACTTTCTGCTTCATCAATGAAGAGGAAATAACTGTTGAATGGAAATAAAACAGTACGCCGGATATCCGTGTTTTCATAACGAGTAGCCACATCGCAAAAGTCAAGTGAGTCATCTGAAAAAAAATCCCGGATGTAAGCATCCACCCCATAAATAAAGTTTGTGTAAGGATATCCTGCTGCTCTGTCAGGGCCTTTTCCATCCACCAGAATGAGGTTGTGATTTCTACCCCATTTCAAACTATCACTGTGGGAAAAATCGTAATAACCCGGATGTAAAGCTAAAATTTCTCCTTCAGAATAAATCATAAATGAAGTTTCATCTGCATGATTGTGTCCGCTTGGTGCGCTGGTATTTGCTGTTCGGGCTCGCCCGTGTTTTGCTGTGAGATGCAGATATGTGGCGCTACTGTCCCACGAACTGCGCATCACAACACTACCTGCTTTTGGAAGAAATTGAGAATCATTCCAGTCCGAAGGCACATTTCCGAATTCTTCGGCACCACAAATATAATCTGCTCTGTGAGCGAAGTTTGCCAAATGCCGACTGAGCTGTTGCTTATTCCCCTTGTCTAAAAACCATGAATAGTAATTTGGTTTACCGGGTATCCTGCTCATCACTGATAACATTGGAAAAATTGTATTGAGGTAAGTATTCTCCTCCGGAGGGGCCCTTCCATCCGGCATCTTGATTTTGGTGAATGTATCGAAAAGCAATTTATATTTGGGATCGAACCAGGGATTACGAATGGTTCGACCCGAAAAGGTCTCGGTAAAATCTCCCAGAAAATTTTTCAGTGCCTTAAATGTTGGAATACAATATCTCATAATAAATGTAAAATAGTATGAACTCTCTGAATAACCGGATTCACTTAGCGGAATTGATTGATAATCCCAAAGTGTTTTGTCAATATTGTTGAAACCGAAGTTTGCCCATTTTTGGGGCTGGTAAACCGAATTAGAGTCAGCTCTGTTGTTAAACGTAACCGCTGCTGTTACCAGAGCAGCCCCCAAATTGATTCGATGATTGTTATATGGAATCACACTGCCGGCAAACGGTTGGTTGGCAGCGTCGTATAAATTTGCCGCGAATGCAGCAATGCGGTCTCCACCATTATGCCAAAGTGTGTCTTCATCCACGCCACTACCAGCTAACAAATCGAATGCCTGGCAATATTGTATAATTTCCCTGGCTCTGCTATGCCAGATATCATAATTAAACAGCGAACCGATACTAATATCCATTATTTGAAAAGCATCGATTACTTTTTGCTTAAATATTTCTTGTTCTTGGCGTGATAAAGAGATGATTTCGCCGTCCAACGGTTTTTTATTCAAGGCATAGATAAAAGCAGCATTTTTGGTGATTCTTGCCAATTGAATTCTGTCAGTTGAATTTTGTTGTGCAACCTGATAAAGATCCCCATAAAGTAATTTATATCGGGATTGATGAGTGATTCGGTCAATAATGTCTGTGGAATCTTCCGCGGTAAAAAGCAATCTGGGACGAAAATTGATTTCCGGGTGCCAGTTACCATTTTGTGAAATAGAAAACTGAAAATGAACTAAAATTAGAAATAATAATAACTTAGCAGAATGATTATTCAAATTTGGCAGCACTTTCGATATTTTTTTTCAATTATAGAGATAAATTTAAACGGATGAAAGGGGAAAATATGTGAACAATTATTTGAAGATGGAGATGTTAAGATAACGGAGTCGTTTAAAGTTGGACCCGGACAATTGACAAAATTTATTAATTGTCTTACAATGTTTATTTTGAATATCTAAGGACTACAACAAAATAGTATCAAACTCAAGTATATTCGTATTTATCCCACTGGTGATTTTAATTTTTGGTCGCTAATGTAATAATTCGCTCATTGTGGATTAATCATGAAAAAAACTTTTAAGGCAATGCCGGCAGCAATGTAGGCTAAAACCAATCCGAACGCACGGATAGTCACTTTATTTTTATGTGAGAGCATGACCACAGAAGCGATCGCCATGGATAATGAAATGATAAAATAAAGGTATAACAACATGTGTACACATCCCTATGATATTTATCCCTTAAATAAAGCAATTTAAAATATATACCACTGATAAAAAAAATGTGATTTTTATCCTATTCTGGGAATTGATTTTAAAAATAACAGACAAACAACACCTTTAAACTTAAATTACACTTTTATTAACAATTTTTGTTGAGAAGTAAATATAAAATTGTGTGGTGTTCATGCTTTTGTTTTCCATTTAGGACGTAAATAAAAAAGCTGCCCTGAGTTTACAAGGCAGCTTTCCATTACCGACTGTTTTCACCGTTTATCTTCGATAGATAGTTTAAAACGTTATTACTTGATAATCGTTTACAACCAGTTTTCGCAAACTGGGATGCTGATCATATTCGCTCAATAATTTGATATCGGTCTTCTGGATTTGATTCTTCACTCCGAATGCGCCGGCACAGAAATCACATGCACCAGCTACTTTATCTTTGACTGCTTCATAGAGGGGGTGAGCTTTATTCTCCGGATTAGAGAGTTCAGGTACCCATTTAGTACCTGCACCGTCAAAGATAATTTGAACATCATCACCAGATTCTTTGCTCTCTTTCGCTGTTTCCAGAGCATTTACTACTCGGCCCAATGCCTCGTGGGTATCAGTATCTGCTAAAACAACTATTCCGACTTTTGCCATGACAAACCTCCTTTAATTTTAAATGATATTTTAAACATAGTTGTTGAGCTAATATGTTCACTTCCTGCTTACAAGACAGTTAGATTAATTACAAGTTGAATGGGTTTGACAGTTTGATATTGATAAGTAAAGAATTAGGTAACGAAAAAACTTAATTATTGACAAATATATTTGTAATTACTAACTTTTGTTTGGAAACAAATAAAAAAACGAAAGGATTTGTAAATTTACCTATTGAAAAAATCCTTCTTCTTATGATTTGCTGATATGAACACAGTATTTACGAATAGTCTTCTTCCAACAGAAGATGGTATTTACCTGGTTCGAGAGCGAATAATCATTCTCCTTCCTGTATCTTAGTTCAAAGTTCTGAAGCCCAAATTTTTGTGGGTTAGTTTTTGCTATAGTTAGTGAAAATTTGCATTAATTGGCAAAGTGTTTTGTGTAATTTCATTTTAACTCATTGAGGTTAATTTATGAAGTATTGGCGCAAACCTTTGGATATTGATCGGGTGAAAATTCCCACCGGAGAAGTTCATATTCTAAAGGAACGGTGTAAAGGATGTGGCTTTTGTGTGGAGTATTGTCCCAAGCAAATTTTGGAATTATCCCAGGAATTTAATTCAAAAGGGTATCATCCTCCTTTAGTAACAAATGGTGCAATATGCGTGCATTGTCAACTTTGTGAGATGATTTGTCCGGAATTTGCTATATTTTGCACATTAAACAATGGGGAGGAAACCGCTCATGAAAGCTGACCCTACTGGTGTTTTAACAGGAATTCATTATTTGGATGGAGACAAAGCTTGTGCGGAAGGCGCTTTGGCAGCAGGATGCCGTTTCTTTGCCGGCTATCCTATCACACCATCCACGGAAGTGGCGGAAAGAATTTCCGAAAGATTTCCGGAGGTGGGCGGAATTTTTATTCAAATGGAGGATGAGCTGGCTTCAATGGCTGCCGTCTTAGGTGGTGCCTGGTCAGGCAAAAAATCGATGACAGTAACCTCCGGCCCCGGTTTTTCTTTAATGATGGAAAATATCGGATTGGGCACCATGCTGGAAACGCCCTGTGTTGTGGTGGATGTTCAGCGGGGCGGACCTTCCACCGGTTTACCGACTTTGCCGGGACAGGCGGATATGATGCAGGCGCGCTGGGGTTCTCATGGTGATTACGAAATAATTGCTGTTAGCCCAAATTCACCACAGGAATGTTTTGATTTGACAATCAAGGCATTTAATCTTTCCGAGCAATTTCGGGTACCGGTAATGGTCATGATGGATGAATGTGTAGGCCATATGACTGAAAAGGTTGTCATTCCTGCCGCCGAACAAATAGAAATTTATCCCCGTCGATTTACTGAGAAATCACCAAAAGATTATCAACCTTATGTCTATGGAGAAGACCTTGTTCCCGATATGGTAAAAGCGGGAGATGGTTATAATTTTCATGTTACCGGCCTTACTCATGATGAACGTGGCTATCCGGACATGAGTTGGCAAACCCAGGAAGCCTGCGTTCATCGTCTGATAGATAAAATACAAAAGAATGCTGAAGAAATATTTGTCCTCGAAGAAGAAAATTTGGATAATGCGGAAATTGTGGTAATTAATTATGGCATAACCTCCCGGGTAGCAATGAGAGCGATTCAATTGGCAGAAGAAAACGGTATTAAAAATATAGGTCGCATCCGGCTTTTAACCGTATGGCCATTTCCGGAAGGGCGAATTCGGGAGCTGGCAAATCACATTAAAGCGTTTGTGGTGCCCGAGATGAACTACGGACAAGTTTCTTTGGAAGTAGAGCGCTGTGTGGCAGGAAGATGTAAAACAATTCTTGTTCCGCATGGAGGAGGAACCGTACATAAACCGGAATCTATATATCAGGCTATTAAGGAGGTTTCTCAATGAAAGTGATAGAGGAAGTTAAAGAAACTAAAAAGAAACCGAAAAAAATTGATACTAAAGAAAATGGATTAGAACACCCTCTGGAACCTTGGTTACGAGTTGATCGATTACCACATATCTGGTGTTCCACTTGCGGAATTGGAACCGCGGTGACGTGTTTTATTGAAGCTATTAAAAAAACAGCGATACCAAGAGAAGATATTTCGGTGGTCTCCGGAATTGGATGTAGTGGACGTATTGCCGGATATATCCACCTGGATTCTTTCCACACCACTCACGGGAGGGCAGTTCCGTTTGCTGTCGGTTTATCTTTGGGTAATCCCCGTTTAAAAACAGTGGTATTTAGTGGAGATGGGGATCTTTCTGCCATTGGTGGTAACCATTTAATTCATACTGCCCGCCGGAACATTGATATTACGGTATTGTGTATCAATAATTTTATTTACGCAATGACCGGCGGTCAGTTAGCACCTACGACTCCCTTAACTGCTGTGGCAACCACATCTCCCTACGGAAATCATGAGCATCCGTTCAATTTACCATTATTGGCAGCTTCTTGCGGAGCGGTTTATGTTGCAAGATGGACAGCCTTACACGTCAGGCGATTAACAAATTCCATAGCAGAAGCACTTCAGAAAAAAGGATTTTCCTTTGTGGAGATCATCTGTCCATGTTCCACACTATATGCTCGAAAGAACAAACTGGGTACCGGACTGGATCTGATGAAGTTTTATCATGAAAATTCTGTTATTGCGCATGGTGCCGATCCACGGGAAGTTGACATAAAATTTCAAGATCAAATTAAGGTTGGTAAATTTATAGATATTGAAAAGCCGACCTATCTTGATAATTATAATGAACATATGAAGAAACAATTGGGTGAAAAATTCAAACCTTACGGAGTTTTTGATGAAGAAAAACACTGAAATCAGGATTGGGGGTTTTGGTGGCCAGGGGATTATTTTAGCCGGTTATATCATCGGAAAAGCAGCGGCAATTTATGATCAAAAACATTCTGCCCTAATACAGAGTTTTGGTCCGGAAGCAAGGGGAAGTTCTTGTTCTGCACAAGTGATAATTTCCGAGTCTCAAATTCTTTATCCCTACCTGATATCACCGGATATTTCTGTTCTGATGTCAAGTGACGCATACGAGAAATTTTATGATGAAATAAAAGACGGTAATCTTGTGCTGATTGAAAAAGAATTGGTCACACCTCAAAAAAATTCTAAAAAATTTAAAACTTATGGAATTCCGGCCACCCGTCTTGCAGAAGAAATGGGCAGAAAAATTGTTACTAATATCATTATGGTGGGGTTCTTTTCTGCCATCACAAAAGTGACCTCTTACGAAGCCACCAAAAAAGCTGTGGAAACGTCGGTACCCAAAGGCACCGAAGAGCTTAATCTGAAGGCATTTGAAACCGGATACAATTTTGGAAAAGATTTATTAAAGACTGATAAAAAACGTAAAGTTAAAAAGTCTTCATAAAGAGTATTTTTAAAGGAATTTTTAATCTTTCCATATTTTATGAGTTAAACAAAAAAGGTCATGCATGAATTCTGTATCTAAACATGTAAAAGGTGCTTTAGTCATTGGCGGGGGAATCGCCGGTATCCAGGCGGCATTGGATCTTGCCGGCGCGCAGTTCCAGGTTTATCTGGTGGAGAACCAGCCGAGTATTGGCGGTACCATGGCAAAACTGGATAAGACTTTCCCCAGCATGGATTGCGCCATTTGAATCCTTGGACCAAAGATGATGGATGTCGGTCGGCATCCCCGGATTGAATTATTGACATACGCTGAGGTTCAGGAGGTCGCTGGTACTGCAGGCGATTTTCACGTAAAAATCAAGAAAAAAGCACGGTTTGTTGATGAAGTGGAATGCACAGCCTGTGGAGATTGTGCTAATGTATGTCCGGTTCTGCAACCAAATGAGTTTGATGAGGGACTGGCTCAGCGTCATGCAATTTATTCTCCCTTTTCGCAGGCAGTTCCTTCTGCTTATGTCCGCTGTGCTTCGGATTGCCTGGGAACAAATCCCATTGCCTGTGGAAAATGTGTGGATGTCTGTCAGAAAAATTGTATCAATTTAGACATGTTTGATCAATTGGTTGAAGTGGATGTGGGTGCAATTATTGTTGCCACAGGAATTGATTACTACGATCCGAGGGAAGCCAGTGAGTATGGATACACCCGATTTCAGAATGTTGTGAATAGTATTGAATTGGAACGACTTTTAAGTCCAAGTGGTCCATCCGGCGGAGCATTACGCCGCTTCACAGACCAAAAACCTCCGCAACGGGTTTCCTTTATTCAATGTGTGGGGTCTCGCTGTGTAAGAAGAGATATTCCGTATTGTAGCAGAATCTGCTGCATGAACGCCATTAAAAGCGCACTATTAATAAGAGAAATGTATCCCCACATTAAAGTGGATATTTTTTATATTGATATTCGGGCTTTTGGTAAAGGTTTTGAACAGTTTTACCAAAGAGCTGTGAGTGATGATAAAATCCAGTTTATCCGAGGTAAACCATCACGATTGGAGGAAGATCCCCAAAGCGGTGATCTTTTAATTTTAGCTGAAGATGTTGAAACGGGTAAAACTACCAAATTACAAACAGATATGGTGGTACTCTCGGAAGCGGTTGTTCCCACAAGTAATTCCCACCAGCTAGCAAAAACTTTGAATATTGATACAGACAACCGGGGATTTTTTCTTCCCATCGATCGTTGCGGAGATCCCCTCACTTCCAGCCGAACAGGCGTGTACTTATGCGGTTGTGCAACCGGACCCAAAGATATTACGGATTCAATAGCAGAGGCTTCAGGTGCGGCGGTGCGGGTTGCCCAATATTTAACCCCACATAAACTGCCTGAAGAAAAGGAGGAAATTCCGGAATATGACTACAGTGGTCCCTTGAGAATAGGTGTATTTGTTTGTCACTGTGGATCGAATATTGCGGGCATATTGGATGTGGAAATGCTTAAAGTCTATGCTCAAAATATCCCTGATGTCGTTTTAGCCGAAGATCTTTTGTTTGCCTGTGCGGAGAGTACACAGCGGCTCATTCAAGAAAAAATTGTAGAAAATCATTTGAATCGTGTGGTTATCGCTGCATGTACACCTCGAACGCATGAACCTATTTTCAGAGAATCGCTTCGCAAAGTGGGTTTGAATCCTTATTTGTTGGAAATGGCCAATATTCGTGATCACTGTTCCTGGGTGCATCGCGAGGAGCCCCAATCTGCCACAGCTAAAGCAAAAGATCTAATAAGGATGGCGGTTGCAAAAGTGCGATTGTTAGAACCATTAGAATCCAAGGAAATGGAAATCGGACATCAGGTGTTTGTCATTGGTGGAGGAATTTCGGGAATAGAAACTGCCCTACAATTAAAAAAACGAGATTACCAGGTTTATTTAGTTGAAAAGGATGCTCAATTAGGCGGTTGGGTAAACAAGCTAAAAATTCTTTATCCAACCGGCATAACAGGACAAGAATTTATTGATAAAAAACTGGAAGAACTGAATTCAAATAAAATAAAGATATTTAAGGAGTCCACAGTCAGAAGTATTAATGGTTATGTTGGTAATTTTGAAGTGGAACTTCAAACAAAAAATGGAAAACCAACCACATCCCTAAAAGTCGGTGCAGTTGTACTGGCAAATGGATTTGAACTTTATCAACCCAAGAAAGGAGAATTTGGATATCAAAAGCATTCTAATGTCATAACCAATATGGAAATGGAATTATTACTGAATGAAAAAAATATTGTTTATCAAAATAAAGCGGTTCAAAACGTTGCTTTTATTCAGTGTGTAGGATCTCGCGGACCTGACGGATTACCTGGATGTTCCCGTTACTGCTGCCAGGCAGCCATTAAACAGGCTATTGCCCTGCGAAAGCGAGGGATACAGGTGACTATATTCAATAGGGATATCCGGGTTTACCATCATGAAGCCGAAACCATGTATCGCCAGGCCCGGGAAATGGGAGTCACATTTATCAGGTATAGTCTCTCCAATCTTCCCCAATTGATCGGACAAAAAAAAATGACCGCTGTTCGTTTTACCGAAGCGGTGTTAAATGAAGAAATAGAAATTCCTGTGGATTTATTGGTATTATCTGTGGGAATGCGTCCCGCACTTTCTGCTAAAGAGAATATTCAACAGTTCATCAAAGTTCCCACAGGAATGGATGGGTTCTTTTTAGAAAAGCACCCTAAATTTGGTCCAGTGGAGACCAATGTTGAGGGTGTATTTATTTGCGGTTGTTCACAGGGACCCAAAGATATTGGCGATTCCATTTCGCAGGCTAATGCAGTTGCTGCTAAGGTGGATGCGTTGCTTGCACGATCTACCATTTTGATGGAACCTATTGTTTCTTTTGTTAAAGAAGAACTGTGTCGGGCGTGCGGCACCTGCGTGGATGTCTGCGAGTTCGGTGCAATTCAGTTGATACAGAATGATGGTTTTATGGCGGCACAAATAAACGAAGCTTTGTGTAAAGGCTGTGGTACATGCGCAACATATTGTCCAACCAATGCAATTGATATTCGGCATTTCCGGGACCAACAGATTGAAACGATGTTGGAGGCGTTCTTGAGCGAAAGTGGGTGAGGTACTGAAAGCGAGGAGGGAGGAGGGAAAGTCGGAAAGCGTGTATCGAAGAGCGAAGAGAGAAGAGCGAGGAGGGAAGAGCGATTTGTTTAATCAAAAAATTTGGATTGAAAATTAGGTGATAAATATATTGAAATCCGAACTAGAAAAGAGAGATAAGAGAATTTTAAATTACACGGATTTGGAAGTATATAGACTAGCTTTCGAATCTGCAATGAGGATATACAGTATATCTAAAGGTTTCCCAACAGAAGAAAAATATTCTTTAACCGACCAAATCAGGAGGTCTTCACGCTCTGTATGCAGTAATATTGCCGAAGCCTGGAGAAAAAGACGGTACCCAAGTCATTTTGTCAGTAAAAAAAATGATGCAGACACGGAAGTCTGGTTAGATTTCTCATTAAAATGTAATTATTTGAATAAACAGGATCACAGTGAGCTGCGTGATAATTATGATCATATTTGCCGAATGCTCACAAAAATGATGGATAAACCGGAGCAATGGTGCTCTAAATATAAATAGGGCTGATCGCTTTTCGCCCTTCGCTTTTCATGTCTGAAAATAGGTGTTAAAACTTGATGACTGAAAAAGATTCTAATAACTCTAAAAACAAAGACTTCCAACCGCGCATCGTGGTGTTTGCCTGTAATTGGTGTAGCTATCCAGCGGCAGATGCAGCGGGAATAAATCGATTACAATATCCTGCCATTGTGCGGATAATTCGCACAATGTGTATGGGACGTGTCAATCCGGCACATGTCTTGAAAGCATTTGTAATGGGAGCTGATGGGGTGTTGGTCTCCGGATGCCATTTCGAAGATTGTCACTATAGTTTTGGGGCAAAACGAGCCGCTGAACAATACAAAAAACTGGAACAAATTGTTCATATGCTTGGAATTGAGAAAAAACGGATGCGTCAGGAATTTATCTCAGCCGCTGAATTTCCAAAATTTGTAAAGGTTGTCCGGGATATGGTCAATCAGGTGCAAAAGCTTGGCCCGAGTCCTTTAAAAACAACCCATATTCATGGGCAGGAACCGGTTGAGAAAATTGAAATGAAATCATAATTATCGAACCAAATTATCAATTTTTGACAAAAATTATTGGAGACAAATGCAAATCGACATTAAACAAATCAGGGAAACCAATGCGTTCAGTTGTCTGGAATGCGGAAAGTGTACTGGTATTTGTCCGGTATCCCGCTATTCAAATACCTTTTCACCCAGGCAAATCCTCAATAAATCTTTATATAATAACCATCCGGGAGCATTCAAAAATGCGGATTTGTGGTCCTGCTTAACTTGCCAGCGGTGTGATGAAATTTGTCCCTCAGACATAAAATATATTGAATTTATTCAACTCATCAGACAATTTGTAGGAATAAACAATCGTGAAGGAACTTGTTCTCATGGCGGCATCCTGGAATCCATTTCACAAATTATGACTGCGAAGAACTTAGAGCAGAAAAGGCTGGATTGGATGGATAATTCTTATCAGACATCTTCTAACAGCGAGTATCTGTATTTTATGGGCTGCCTGCCGTATTTCGATGTTTTGTTTAGTGAAATCGGTGTAAAGTCGTTAAATATAGCTCGAAGTACCTTGCAAATTTTAAATTATTATGATATAAAACCTCAAATCTTGACAAATGAAAAATGTTGTGGACATGATTTTTACTGGAATGGTGATCTCAATGGATTTAAAAATTTAGCAGAGTCTAATTTGGAACAAATATATAATTCTGGTGCAAAAACCATAATTACTGCTTGTCCGGAATGCTACCGGACATTAGAAGTGGATTATCCTCGTTTTTTCGGCACTCAGCCATATCAGGTTATGCATATCAGTGAATTTTTAATGGAAAAGTTAAATTCAGAAAAAATAAAAGTTAAGTCTGATGGACTAAAGGTTACCTATCAGGATCCTTGCCGATTGGGGCGTCACCTCGGAATTTACGTAGCGCCCAGGCAGGTCTTACAGAATCTGTCCGGATTAGAATTTCAGGAAATGGCTCACAGCGGAAACCGTGCGATTTGCTGCGGAGTATCCGGTTGGATGAATTGCTCACGGGTATCCAAGCAAATTCAGGAACAACGATTACAGGAAGCAAAGATAACCGGTGCGGATACATTAATTACCTCCTGCCCAAAATGTCAAATTCATTTGCAATGTGCGATGTTAGATAAACAATTAAATCAGGAAGTTGATCTGCAAATTAAAGACTTGACAGAGGTTCTTGCTGAAAATTTATGATCTTTCTGAATAATATTTGACTTTTTATGTGAGGTTTTTGCGGTTTTGGTTCCTAATTGAAAAAATTTAAGTAAAACCAAAAATTGGGGGAATATATGACATTAAATGACCTTATGGAAAATGTTGCTATTGTTGGGGCTGCCGGTAAGATGGGGAGCGGTATTGCCCTCTTAATAGCGAATGAAATGGCACTCCAAAAATTGAAATCTGAAGATACCAATAGAAATTATGAATTACATCTCATTGATGTGAGTTCTAATCAATTGACTGAATTGCTGAGTTATTTGCAAAAGCAATCAATAAAATTGGCAGAAAGAAATATAACTGAACTCAGAAATCTCTATCAGCATAGAACGGATTTAACTGAAAACCATGAAATTATTCAGCAGTATGTAGATGATTTTTTTCTTGCCCTGAGACCATCCACAAATTTAGATGTTGCTATAAACAGCCGGTTAGTATTTGAAGCAATTCTGGAAAATGCTGATACCAAGATATCAATACTCAGGAAATTGAATGAATTATGTTCCCCTGAGACATTTTATTTTACGAATACATCTTCAATCCCCATAAGTTTGTTGGATAAGGAAGCCAATCTTGGTGGTCGAATCATTGGATACCATTTTTATAATCCTCCTGCAGTACAGAAATTGGTGGAACTTATTTCACCTGAAGGAGTCTTGCCCGAGCTTCAGGATATCAGCATAGAATTGGGAAAACGATTACGTAAAACCATTGTTCCGGCGAATGACAAAGCGGGTTTTATCGGCAATGGACATTTTATGCGAGACGGGCTCTATGCTTTATCAGAGAAGCAAAAGTTAGAAAACGAATACTCAGGTATTCAGGCAACATATATAATGAACAGAATAACTGAGGAATTTTTAATTCGCCCCATGGGAATTTTCCAGTTGATAGATTATGTGGGAATTGATGTATTCCAATGTATTTTAAACACTATGAATCCTTACTATCCTGCTGAAGAATTGCAAAGTGAGCTTATTGATAAGATGGTGGAGAAGAAAGTTCTTGGAGGACAAAATCCGGATGGGAGTCAAAGAGATGGATTTCTGAAATATGAGAAAAACAAACCGGTTGGAATCTACAATTTGAATGAATCTAACTATGTATTATTCGAAAATGGGGATTGGAAAGAACAAGCGGATAACCAAATAGGTAATCCACCAGAAGCATTCTTTCCCTGGAAAAAGTTGCTCCGGGATCCAAATCGCGAGCAAAAATTATCCCATTATTTTATGAATTTAAAAGAGAGTAAATCGTTTGGAGCAAGATTGGCAATTACTTACCTGAAGCGAAGTAAGGAAATTGGCGAACAATTGGTTACCGAGGGTGTTGCGAATACCCCCGAAGATGTGAACAAGGTTTTATTAAATGGATTTTATCACCTCTATGGAGCCATTAATTCGTTTATATAAATGCATTGAATTTTAAACCTATGGGTAGAAATAGATCAATTATGGGGGAAGCGATTGGCAGTTTAAATGCTTCTTTCAGCAAAGTAAAAAGATTTTTTCCAAAGTCACCATAAGATTTATTCAGGTAAGTAGTTGATTAACAGTGTAAAAAAAAGGAGGTAATATAAATGAATCAATTGAAGCAACCTGTTTTTTTAACTGCAGGGCATAATACCTTGTTTTTCGGTAGTGGACGCAAAGAGTTTCATCCCAAAAAACCGAGACCGGGTATATCCCATTATATAACTGAAGCAGGAAAAGGAGTTCTGTCTCAAATAAATGA
>CAZVKP010000040.1:0-13309 GCA_964627635.1 uncultured Calditrichaceae bacterium
ATTGCCCGAAATGATCTGTGATGGGCTGAACCTTAATGAATATCATTTTGTTGACACAGCCGAGCAAAATTATGCTTCTTGAAATGTGTCAATTTGCTTGTCGGAAATCGTCTAACATCAACTAACAACTCGATTTTAAAGCTAATAAGTATGTCAATAAAATCCTCAGGTTGTCGTTTACTTGTCCCTATGGTAAAAATTTCATTCAATTTTTTGTAAATATCTACATTAAATAGGAGCTAAAAAGCAAAGTATTCATACTGTGCTTGCATTAAATTAAAGTGGAGAATTGAAAAGTTGTTCCCGATTATTAAAAATATTTGTCAACCTTAAAAAGATTCATTGTATTAGTTATCTTTTAATGACTAAAATATTATGTTTTGAAAAATAGCAACATTCTTGCTACATTTTCCGTAGTGCTGTATTAAAAAGTCGGGAAAAACAATTGTTCGTAATTGAAACGCAGAATTTAACGAAATATTATTCAAAAGGAAAAGTCCAGGCATTAGAGGATTTTACCATAGCTGTTGAATCCGGTAAAATTTTCAGTTTACTGGGTCCAAATGGCGCCGGAAAGACAACCCTTATCAAATTACTTTTAGGAATTATCTTCCCGACTCGTGGAACCGGCTCGTTGTTCGGGAAATCAATCAAAGATAACCATTTACATAAAAAGCTGGGGTATTTAGCCGAAAATCATCGTTTTCCCGATTTTCTGAATCCCAGACAAATTTTACTTTATTACGGAAAAATGGCCGGTGTCCCAAAGCATACCATCATGGAAAAAACACCTCAGTTACTTAAACTGGTCAATTTAGAAGAATGGGAAGGAGTAAAAATCCGCAAGTTTTCAAAGGGAATGTTACAACGATTGGGAATTGCGCAGGCATTAATAAACGATCCAAAATTACTTTTTATGGATGAGCCAACCGACGGAATTGATCCGGTGGGACGCAAAGAAATTCGGGATATTTTGATGAAACTTCGTGAACGGGGAAAAACCATTTTCTTGAATTCCCACCTTCTTTCTGAAGTGGAACGTATTTCTGACCAAATTGCCATTCTGAAAAACGGAAAACTGCTGCAAAAAGGAAATGTTCAAGATTTTATTTCTGTAAAAGATAAATATCAATTAAAATTAAAAAATACGCCTGAATATTTCCATAAGCTTTGCAAAGAGATGAATGTGGAGACGGCAATGAGAAATGGCGCTTATCTAATTTCGGTGAATGATACTCAGCATCTGAACCGGTTAATTGACCAACTACGAAACAGAAAAACGGTTATAGAAGCGATAATACCTCACAAAATTACTTTGGAAGATTTTTTCATTGAAGTGATTGGCGAAACAAAACAAGGGTAACCATGAAAATATTGGCGCTCATACAATTAACTTTTCGGGAGTCTTTTGCCAAAAAAACCTTCATGGCGTTTTTTGGTATCTCAACCTTGGTTTGTCTTTTATTTATTTTTGCTCTAAACCTGGATATTGTTGATGGAGTGCACTCTTCAATTTCCTTGTTCGGCAAAGAGGCAGACCAACTTATCGATTTGAACAAAATTTTATTTGGAATTGAAGCAGGTGTTTCAATTCTCCTGTTTTCCGGTGGTCTTTTTATGTCTTTATTTGCCACAAGCAATTTGATTCCGAGTATGTTGCAAAATGGCAACATCGATTTACTTATTTCCAAGCCACTCAGTAGATTCCAAATTTTAGGCGGCAGATTTTTAGGTGCGGTGGCAATCGTTGCTTTCAATGTTTTCTATTTGGTCGTTTTTAGTTGGTTAATCCTTTCCTTAAAATCCGGAATATGGAATTGGGGATTTCTGTTAGCAGGATTCACTATTGTTATCACTTTCTCCATCTTATATGCATTGATGACATTTCTTGGTATAATAACCAGAAGCAGTGCTTTTTCTTTGATGATCACTTATGCCATTATCTTTTTCAGTCCCCTTTTATTGCAGCGAGATAAAATTTATGCCTTACTCTCCAATAAAATATATGGACATTTAATTGATGGACTTTACTATTTTCTCCCTAAAACTGCTGAACTGGGGGCACTTACCCAGGGGCTGGTTCGCGGAGTCGAAACAACTGCATGGCCTGCATTGTGGAGTTCACTTGCCTTTGGTGTTTTTATGTTTGTTGTATCTTCAATTTTATTTTCAAGAAAAAACTTTTAGGAGAACTTTATTATGAAAAAATTACTCGTATTTCTTGTGGTCATTTTAACAGGTATACTTTTTGTGCATTGTGAAAAAGATGTTACTGAAAAGATACCCGCCAGCATGGAAGAGGAACTCGCATTGCTACCGGATTCGCCGCAAAATGCAGGCTATGTTAATTTTAAATCAATTCGTAGTAGCGCCATCTATTCCAAGTTGTCTGATTCCCGGAAAGAGAAGCCATTTGAAGCTGATGAGGATTACCAGGAATTTAAACAAATGACCGGTTTGGATTTTCAAAAGGATATTGACGAATTTTTCATGGCAATGGCAATTAATGAAGAGCACGATGAACCCGATCTCATTGCTACAGTAAAGGGTAACTTTAATCCGCAAAAAATTAAAAATTTTATCAACAAGAAGGACACGGAGAAAAAAGTTACCGAACTATCATTTGAGGGCTTTACTCTCTACAAACCGTCTAATGAAAACATGGCTTTATGTATAGTCGACGAAAACAGAATTGTTTTCGGAAGAGAAAGCAAAGTAAAATCCTGGTTAGAAAATTTTAAAGAAGGCGGCACTAAATCAAAACTTAATCCGGAATTAAAGAAGCAACTGGCGAATTTGAAATATAAATCGGACATGTGGTTTACAATGAACACCAAACATTTCACGGAAGAAATTGTTGAAAAAATGAGTAAACAACCTCGTTTAATCAATTTCGAGGGATTTAAATCATTGCAGCGAACCAATTTTTCGATGAAGTTAGATGAAAATGTTAAGTTTGAGGGAAGCGGTGTATTTACGGATAAGGAGAGAGCTGCATTATTTCGGGATGCGGTTAAAGGATTTATTGCTACCGCCAAGCTTTCCGTAAGTAGTGACCGGGAAGTAGTGGATATTCTTAATAAAATAAATGTGGAATTAAACCGGCAGGAAGTCTCTGTTAATTTTAAAATGAGCAAGGATGAAGTGGATAAGTTGTTAACAAAACGCAAAGAGTTGGCTTTCAAATCCCCTGAATTTTAATTATGAGCACAAATAATCTTGTGCCGAAACTCGGTTTCGGCACAAGATTTACTACATAATTTTCATTTTACCAACCAATCAAATTAAGCAAATTCTCTACGCCCTATCTCCCAATAACTGATGTTTAGCAATTTCTTTTAACTTTTTACGATTTATTTTCATAGACCTATTTGACAGCGTATCGGGAAAGGGCAAAAAACGATCCGGAATTTTGAAACCTGGGAGATGTTTTGCCAAAAACTCGCGTATTTCCGGAATATTATATGAACCTTCACTTCCCTCGAGAAAAGCCACCGGCCGCATTCCGAACTCAGGGTCCGGAATGGGCACTACCACCGCTTCTGCGATATTATCTATCTGCTTAAGATATTGCTCTATTTCTTCCGGCTGAATATTCTCCCCGCCGGAAATAAACATATTGTCCAGTCGTCCCTTAATTATCAAATACTGTTTTTCGTCTAATTTTCCCATATCGCCGCTATGAAACCACCCCTCGGAATTTCTTACATCCCGAAATGTATGTCCTTCAACATAACCTTTACACAAAGTTTGTCCCTTCACCAAAATTTCACCATCATCCGCAATACTAAGTTTTCTGAATGGTAAGATTCTACCGGATGTCAACAGATGATCCAGTGAATCGTCCGGCTGAGTGGTTGTAATCTGAGAAGCCATTTCGGTTGAACCGTAGCTTGTATAAATGGGAATTCCAAGCTTATGTGCTTCTCGCACTAAGGATTCCGGAACAGCACTGCCACCCAGCAGAACAGCCTTCATCTGACTCAAGCGTCTTTTAATATTTTTTTTCTGCATTAATCGGTAGAATTGTGTATGAACCAGTGAAATGTGGGAAGCAGTTTTGTTCATCACTACCGTTGCCAATGATTCATCCGTACCAGGTAAAACCATTGTTCCTCCACTCAAAATAGCTCGGAATAAAATTGCCAGTCCAGCAACGTGATAGAGCGGCAGAGAGAGTATCCAGCGGTCTCCCGGTTGAAATGAAATATTTTCATTAGAACCCAGAGCACTGTAATAATGGTTTGCCAAAGTGTGAAGCACACCTTTCGGCATGTTGGCACTTCCTGAAGTGAATATAATTGTTGCATCCTGCGCTAAATCTAATTCACCGGCTTCCTGTTGTATTTTTTTTTCAATTTGTGTTTTTGTAGATATTAGGCTCTCCAATGGGTGTACTTTAATATTATTCAAAACAAAATCCGACCTTAAATGATCAGATATGATAATTCTTTGACAATTAATTTCCATTAACTTTGTAGAGATTTGGTTTGCTGACCAACGGGTACTGACCGGAATTGCTACGGCTCGAACATACCAGAGCGCTACCAGCAATGCCAGGAACTCCATGGAATTCGGGGAAAAAATGGCAACTCGTTCTCCCTTTTTGATATCAATCTCACTTAACCGGGAAATGCCCCGGTTAACCGAATGTGCAAACTGGTAAAAAGTCAAAGATTTTTGTGATGTAACTATGGCAGGAGAATTCCCGTATTTTTGTGCGAGTTCAAAGAACGAAAATATCTTTTCTGTTTTATCCATAGATAAGAATCAATCAATTAGTTCAATTGGAGTAAGCAAATCCTGTTTGATACGGGGACTTGCCAGCAATCCCCTTGGAACATCAATTTTGCCGTTTTTAATCTCCAATGGTTGTGCTAACAAATCGTCCAATAACCAACGATAGGGATCAAATCCCATGGCAACTTGTTCTGAGACAAAACTGGCAGCAATTTGAACTAACGATTTGAGTGCCAGTCCGGAGAAAAATGGGCTGCTCAGAACAGGCTGCACGTTTCGTTGCCGGGCAAACCGGATAAGGTCAATTGTTTTGAATAATCCGCCAACCACCCCGGGTTTAATCACAAATGCCTTTACTCTTTTTAAAAACGGGAGATCTTCAACTGCTATTTCCGATAGCGTTTCATCCAGAGCAATGGGAGCAGTGGTTTTATTGCATAATTCAGACAATTCCTGATAGTTTTGTAACGGTTCTTCCATGTATTCAATATTGCAATTTGAAACTGCCTTACTGAACAAAACGGCGCTATTCAAATCCCAGGCTCGATTCGCATCGAGTCTTAAATGAATTCGCTTGTCTATTTTTTTTTGAATAGATTGAATATAGTGAGCCTCAGATTTCCAATCCTGTCGTCCCACTTTGATTTTGATAGTGGTATAACCATTTTGAACCAGGTCCCGCGCCTGGTTAACACTCTCATGTGAAAGGGTGGGTATAAGCGCATTCACAGCGATTTGCTTAACCGTTTCATTTTGCGAAAAGAAGTGATGCAAAGAAACTCCACTTTTTTCCGACAAAAGATTGGCTAACGCCAGTTCAATTCCGAATCGTACACTCGGAAAAATAACTTTATTGTCCAAAAGCCTATCAAGAGATTCACTAAGCTGATAAAAATTTTCCGGAATGGTATTTCCAATCAACTGGCGGGAAACCTCAGTAAGTTGCTCACGAGCTTCTTCCAATTTTTCCATATGAAGTCCGGGCAAAGGAGCGATTTCACCATAACCGGGATGTTTTTCATCATCGGTTAACTTAATAACCAGACCACACCGCGTAGTTGATGTAATTCCGCCTATTAAGAGAGGTTCAATAAGTGGTAATTCATATTTAAGAATTTCAATAGAATGAATTCTCATAAAATCCAACCAACTGAAAAACTTATGGTGTACCAAAAGAGAAGTTTTCCAGTATTTGCCAATACCTCATTAAAAATTTTACCCGGTTTTTGCTGAAAAACGATTTTGATGGAAGGGATTGCAGTCAGAAAAACCAATGTGGCTGCTAACGCATACACATGGCTGGCTGTTATAAAATAGAGTAGAATTGGGATGAGGCATGCGACCAACACACTCACCAGATATTCCCACCTGGCAAAGGTTTCGCCAAACCTCACAGCCAGTGTTTTTTTACCGGCATCCCGGTCAGAATAAATGTCCCTAAGATTATTCACGGTAAGGATTGCCGTGGAAAAAAGTCCCGGAGAAATTCCTGCCAACAACACCAGATAATTCATCTGCAAGGTTTGCACATAATATGTGCCACCCACCGCAACCAATCCGAAAAAGAGGAGTACAAAGGCGTCTCCCAACCCATGATATCCCAAGGGAAACGGCCCGGCGGTATATAATATACCAAATAAAATTGATAGCAACCCAATTACCAGTATTGGCCAACCACCTCTCCAAATGAGATACACACCGGCCAGGAACGCGAATGAATAAGCCAGAATAAAAGCAAGTCTCATTGTTTGGGGTTCTACCAGGCCTGCCTGGGTTGCACGTGTGGGGCCAAGCCTTTCGATGGTATCCGCGCCCTGGAGAAAATCGAAATAATCGTTAGAAAAATTGGTGCCCACCTGAATCATAATTGCTCCAATTAATGCCAGAAAGGCGGATGGTAAATGCAGCATTCCATCTCCATATGCCATAGCAGTGCCAATAATGACCGGTGATGCTGCTGCCCATAAGGTCTTTGGTCGGCTTGCCAACCACCAAATTTTTAAGGCGGAGGTGTTCATTTCAAATACCTTTCGGTTTTTCTCAATCTATACTAAAATCATATAATAATATAATTTACAATAAATTCTCAATTATCAAATATAAAAACCTATTAGGTAATTGTAGTTGACTATTTTAGGGTTGCCTGGGAAACTTAGAAAAATCAGGCTTGCGTTTTTCAACAAAAGCATTTCTCCCTTCCTGAGCTTCTTCTGACTGGTAGTAAAGCATAGTGGCACACCCTGCCAGCTCCTGTAAACCTGCCTGACCATCACAATCCGCATTCATTGCGGCTTTAATGCAGCGTATGGCTGTTGGTGAATTGGTAAGAATTTCCCGGCACCATTGTACGGTTTCTTCTTCCAGTTTCTCCATTGGTACAACCGCATTAACCAATCCCATCTCCAGCGCCTGATGCGCATCATACTGCCGGCAAAGGAACCATATTTCTCGCGCTTTCTTTTGTCCCACAATTCTCGCCAGATAACTTGAACCATATCCGCCGTCGAATGATCCGACCTTGGGTCCGGTTTGCCCAAAAATCGCATTTTCCGCCGCAATTGTTAAATCGCACATCACATGGAGCACATGTCCGCCTCCTATGGCATAACCCGCCACCATGGCAATCACCGGCTTGGGACAGGTGCGAATTTGCCTTTGGAAATCCAATACGTTCAGCCTATGCACACCTTTTTCATCCTTGTATCCGGAATCTCCGCGAATTTTTTGATCACCACCTGAGCAAAAAGCTTTTTCTCCTTCACCGGTCAGAATTATGACACCGATGTCAGAATCTTCATGCGCCTCCGCCAAAGCTTTAGACATTTCCAGCACCGTTAAAGGACGAAATGCGTTTCTCACTTCCGGACGGTTAATGGTAATCTTCGCAATACCTTCAGCTTTGTGATACTTAATATCGGTATATTCTCCCGCTTCTTTCCATTGAATGGCACTCATATTCATTCTCCCTATTCTCTATTTAAAAATAATTCCACTTCATTAATAAACCGTTCCGGCTGTTCAAAGTGAACATTATGGCCGGCATTATCAATAATTCGAAGCTCACTCAAAGGACATTTATCCATCACCTTTGAGGCAATAGATCGAAATTTAATATCAAATGTGCCAACCACCAAAAGCAGAGGAATTTTATTCCGTTTCAACCGGTCCCATAATGACGGTTGTTTTCCGGTTCCCAAGCAACGAAGTGCAATCGCTAAATGCTCCGGATTGTTCTGAAGCCGGCGTTTGACCATTTCATGAAAATTCCCATGTCGCTTTAAAGAATGAAATAACGGCTGATTGTACCATCGATTTAGAAAGACCGCTAAATTTGTGTTTTCTAATTCTTGTGCTATATTTTCATCGTGAGCCTGCCGGTTAACTCGCTCTTTTGAAGTCGCCAATCCGGGTGTCGCAGATTCTATAATCACTTTTCGAAAATAATCGGGGTAATAAAGCATTAAATGAAATGCTAAGCGTCCGCCCATGGAGTATCCCATCAAACAGCACTTTTTTATCCCCAGCTTATCAAACACCTTAACAATTCTTTCTGCTTCTTCAGAAAATGAGCATTGTGCTGGATTTGCGGATATGGAGGAATTTCCATGACCGGATAGATCTATTGTTATACAAAAATAGGATAAAGATAATTTTTCAATTACAGACTGCCAATCTGCGCCAGACCCCATAAAACCATGCAGGAAAACAAGGGCGGGATTTTTTTTATTACCAGAGATCTGGTAGTTTAGCTGATAATCCGGCATAAAAGTCTTTATTTTTCGAAGGCTGATACAATGTGTTTTTTTAATTCTTTATGTAAATCGAAATTTTCTTTCCTGTCCGTTTGAACTTCAATAATACCTGATTGATTTTGTTGAATTGCCGCACAGTATTTTGAGACAAATTCCTGCTTTTCGGTAACAAGATTATATTCAATATTAAACAGTTTTGCAGCATGTTGAAAAGAAAAATTGTGGGGAGTGCCAAAGAATGGTTCAAAAACATCATTGAAACCGGCAATGGGTAAAAACGAGAAAATGCCTCCCCCTTTGTTGTTAATGAGCACAATAGTTAATGGTTGAGGAATGGAATGAATCAAAGATAACGAATTTATGTCGTGCAACAATGCCAGATCACCAATAAGTAAAGTTGTCGGAGAATTTACAGTTGTCGCAAAACCCACTGCACTGGCGATGGTACCGTCAATCCCACTGGCGCCCCGATTTGCAGCAATTTCTACCTCAGCACCGGCATTATCAGCAAACATATCCACTTCACGGATGGGTAAACTACTGGCAAGGAAAAGCGCCTGATTTTCCAGAATATTTTGTGAAATTGTTCGCGCAACCAGCGGTTCATTAATTTTTCCTGATTGTTGTAAAAATTTATCGATAACCATACCAACATTTCGCGAATAATTCAACAACCATTCAAGCCAATCCGAATTTTGGGGTACAGTAAAATTTTCTAAAATACGTTCACAAAATTCACTGATACTCGTTTCTAAACGATGTGTAATTCCATGCGCCGGATCTTGTCTGTAGGGAGTTTCTGCCACCAGAATATATTGGGTATCATTAAGTTTTTGGACAAATTGAAGGTATCTTTTGGAAGTTAAAACTCCACCCAAATGCAAAATAAAATCCGGCTGAAATCGTTCCAAAAATGACTCCGAGTTAAACATCTGATCATAATAAGGAATCAGATTTTTACCGGTGTACCCCATTCTCACTCCGGATAGTACGTCAGCAAAAACGGGCCATCCGAATTTATCTGCCAGATTGCGAACCGCTTCCCTATCTCTTTTAGATCCTAATCGACCGACAACCAATATTCCATTTTTTGCGGCCATTAATTGCTGCCGGACCTTTTGGATTTCCGATTCAGGAACTGCTTGCAATGAAGTAAAATAATGTGTACGGGGTCCTTCTTTTGTATGCCAGTTTTTTAAGTGGTCCAAATAATCGCCGGGGATGTTTTTTTTTACAGGCGCCAACGGTTCCCGAAACTGGAAGTTGAGATGTACCGGTCCGGCGGGACTCCGCCTCGACCGATAAACGGCCTGATCTATTGTTGTAAGCACCATCTCCGGTAAAATGCTGGTATCCGGACAGGGGACATCAAAGAACCAACGGGCATAATTGCCATAAATTTCAGGTTGTTGAACAGTTTGATTGGCGCCGGTTTCCCGCAATTCAGGCGGGCGATCGGCAGTTAATACTATCATGGGACAGTTGTCTATTGATGCTTCAATTACTGCTGGTAAATAATTGGCGACCGCCGTTCCGGAAGTGGATATCAAAGCAGCAGGATTGCCGGAACCCCTGGCATATCCCAGTGCAAGGAAAGCAGCAGCCCGCTCATCATAGCAGATTACCGTTTTCGCCTTATAATTACGTGCTGCCGCTACCGTCAATGGGGTTGACCGGGACCCGGGCGAAATACAAAAGTAGGTGACTCCACTGCGCACGAGTTCTTCTATTACCAGTGAACCCCATAATGCATTAATGTTTCGGGAATCGATTGTCATCCGGTTTTGAAAAGTTGGGTAAAATTGAGTATTTTATTATCCAATTCTCTCCATTCCATTTCTGCATCAGAACCTGACACAATTCCGGCACCTGCATAAAGTTTGACCTGATTTTTTGCTACCGTTGCCGATCGTATAGCCACTGCAAATTCAGCCGCATCGGGAGCAATCCATCCTACCGGAGCAGCATACCAACCTCGATCAAATCGTTCCAGTTCTGCAATATTTTTCATAGCAGGTTTATGCGGGCAACCTCCCACAGCCGGTGTGGGGTGAAGACTGTCGATAATATTTCCATCATTCTGATTATCCTTTAATTTCCCCCTGAAACTGCTGTGTAAATGCTGAATATGATTCAGCTTGAGAAGTGCTTCGCTGCTCAATGCTTCCACATCAGAACAAAGCATTTCTAATTTTTCCCGGACAAAATTGCTCACCCAACGATGCTCACGCCGGTCTTTATCACTTTCTAACAAATCCCTTCCTAATTGCTGGTCTTTGTCTACATTCTCAGATCTGGGGCGAGTGCCGGCAATTGCATCACTAAATATTTGTTTTTGCTGCCTTTCGTACAGTTGTTCCGGGGTTGCTCCAAGAAATCCATAATCGACACCAGGTTGAAAATAAAAATGATATGAATGAGAATTTAGGTTCAATAAATTCTGTAAAAGCGCCAGTGGTTCAATTACATCCTCAAATTGATAGTCGGACATCCTTGCCAAAACGATTTTTTGTAGCAAAGCATCATCAATTAATTCCAGTGCTTTTTGAATAATAATATCCCATTCAGCCCGGCTGGGTTTGGTTTTTAATAAATTTGATTTGGGAATTATGGCTCTAAACGGCTTCCCGTTTAAGTGTAAGTTCTCTAATTTTTGATATAATTTATATTTTTGGTATCGTAATTCACTTTTTCGAGGTTCCGGGAAATTGTAAGCCAAAAATTTATTACCCTCTTTTTCAACAATTTCAAATTGAGGAACCCAGAAGTTAAAATTTTTAAAAGCTCGCCACTGCTCATCAGAAGAGCTTTCCGGATTAAATCTCATACCACCGAAATACTTAATGTTTGAGTGGGAGTGAGAGAAATTTCGATACATTTCCTGAAAAGCGTCCGCATACTCATAGGAATTTCTATTACTTATCCGATGTGCCACTCCGGCCCCCGCCACCCGAAATTTTTTATTGCGGCCGGACCAGAACAATTTGTCTTTATGCGGTTGACGCCATAACCAATTTATTAGATCAATATCTTCTACAGGAACTTCTATTCTATGAATTCCAAATGTTGAATCGGTTGATAGTTTTCCATTTTTAGAATAATATATTTCCAGTTCCCGAACTAACCGTTCCTTAATCAATTCTAATGCTTGCATTCATCCAGCTCGCTTATGTTCCACATCCGATTTATTCAAAACAATTGACTATATCACTCTATTCCTTATCTCCACTATAAATAGAGGCAATACCAAATGTAAGTGGAATTGCCTCCACATTTTTAAATCCAGTCTTTCTCATCAACTCGCAAAACGCTTCTCCATAGGGAAATGTTTCCACTGTTTCATTTAAATATCTATATGCTTCATTATCTCCGGATATCCATTTGCCTATTTTAGGTAAAATACGTCGAAAATAAAAAAAATACACCCATCGAAAAACTCGGGATTCCGGCAGCGAGAATTCCAAAATCAGAACACGTCCGGCAGGTTTTAGTACCCGGTACATTTGTATGAGGCTTTGCTCAACACTTATCACATTGCGAATACCAAAAGCAATAGTTACCGAGTCAAATATATTGTCTCTAAATGGAACAGCCTGGGCATCACCAGGAAGTAACTGAATTGACCTGGCGAGTTGGCTCTTTTCCACTTTATTCCGACCCAACCACAGCATATTTTGTGCAGGATCAATTCCATAACCGGAGTCTATATGGTTTGTTTTATTACAAATTGTGAGAAGGACATCTGCCGTACCGGTTGCCAGATCCAGTATCTGCTGATTTTCACCAGCAGGCAAATATTTAATTAGCTTTTTGCGCCATCTAACATCCTGGCGAAAAGACAGCAGGCGATTCAAAAGATCATAACGAGGTGCTATTCTGTCAAACATCCGCCAAGAATCAACTCGTGACGGTATTTCACGATGATCTTTAAAATACGACTGGTTTTCCCGCTTTTCATTTATCACTGATTCATTCATTTATTTCAAGATTATTAAAGTTTAACCCATATTAATTTAGTGCAAAATTATTTTAAATAATCCGGACTACTAATTTATGGAATTATATGGTTTTCTTCAATCTTTTTTAAAATGGATGGAAGTGGGTAGGTATTAAACATTTTATGTATTCTATTCAGACGAATGAAAAAATATTACTCGTCCTTATAGTTCTTTACTCCCAGGTATTGCAAAATATTCTCGCATATCTCATGTAACGACTGCCGGGAACTGTTCACAATTAAATTACTGTATTTATGATATTGTGGCTTCCTTCGCTGATAATTTGATTTGATATCTTCATTCAGGTCAGATTGATTGAGCAAAGGACGATCCCCGGCATCGGCTAACCGTTGATAAATATCAGAGAGTTCGGCATCCACCCAAACAACTAATGTATCCTGCTGCAGATTTTTCAAATTCCGCTCATTTTCCACTACGCCGCCACCGCAATCAATCACCACTTCAGTTTGCTCTGAAAGCCCTTCAATTATTCCTGTTTCAATACGACGAAAAGCCTCCCATCCATTTTTATTTACAAAATCCGCTATCAACATCCCGGACTTTTCTTCAATTCCGGCGTCGGTAGAAACGTATCTCCAATTTAACAGTGACGCTAATTCCTTCCCAACAGTCGTTTTACCGGCACCCCGAAAACCAATTAAAACAAGTCTGTTTTTTGAAAATTTTTCCTTCATAGAAGAAACTATCCCCAATGGATTTCCTGCCAGACTTCCCTCACTTCCTCCAATTCTATGGCAACTCCGCTGAATAATTCAAACTGTTTGGCTGCTTGCCGGATAAACATCTCTTCACCGGAAA
>CAZVKP010000041.1:0-13141 GCA_964627635.1 uncultured Calditrichaceae bacterium
CAGCATTTTTTTGACACACACGCTCAGGATTGGGATTCGGATGAAACTTCAGAAAAAATTGACCGACTCCATTCAATTCTTAAAGAAATGGATTTTCTTAATGCAGGAAAGATCTTGGACGTAGGATGCGGAACCGGGATTCTGATTCCCATTTTAAAAAGATTGTTTGGAAAAATTCCTCTACTCGTTGAATTTGATTTATCCCGGTGTATGATAGATAAAAATAAAGAGCGATGTTCATTAGACTATCAAAAAATTTTTCGATTACAGGGAGATGCACACAAGTTGCCTTTTTCCGAAAATGCTTTCCAAAATATAATGGGATTTGCAGTATATCCCCATCTCTCGGACAAAAAAACCGCTTTATCGGAATTCCATCGAGTATTAACCAAAGGGGGTCATGTGTTTATTCTCCATTTGATGGGGAGCAGAATATTAAACCAGTTTCATCAGAAAATTGGTCAGGAAGTTAATAATGATCGGCTAAAACCAGTTGATGCCGTTTCAAATGAAATGAAAAAAATTGGCTTTGATATCAAAAATGCCGAAGAGAATGATGATTTATATCTCATTGTTGCTAAAAAACTTTATTAATCACACTCACTTTATATCGGCCTACTTGTTTTTAATCAGTTGAATTAAATACAGAATCCTTGACTTAGATTTAAGTTTAATATATTATTGAGATTGAATATAAATAAAAACAACCACAGTAAGAAATGAATCAAAATAAACACATAGTTGCTATTTTCGGTGCCGGTGTTGCCGGATCAGAAGCCGCATATCAATTAGCTCAACACGGAATTGCCTCTGTTGTATTCGAACAGCACAGCTTACCTTATGGCAAAATTGAAGAAGGCTTACCAAAATGGCATACAAAATTACGAAATAAGGAAGAGCAAAAAATCGACCAAAAGCTGACTCAACCTGATGTTCATATTGTTCCTGAAACTCGATTGGGGCAAGATATTAACCTTGAAGAAGTTATGAATTTGGGATTCAGTGCAGTCCTTCTGGCAATTGGTGCGTGGCGGGACCGTCCGCTGCCGGTTCCGGGTATTGATGAATACATCGGGAAGGGATTCTATTATCAAAACCCATTTGTTGCCTGGTTTAATCACAATCACGAGCCGGATACTCAGTTACCCGGATTTGATGTTCAAGACGGGGCAATTGTTATTGGTGGCGGTTTGGCATCCATGGACGTGCTCAAAATACTGATGATAGAAACTACCCGAAGGGCTTTAGTTAGAATGGGTGAAGATATAGATATTTTTACAATTGAGAAAAAAGGCGTTTCCGGTGTTCTGAAAAAACTCAATTTAACTTTATCTGATCTGGGGTTAAAAGGATGCACGCTGTTTTATCGAAAGAGAGTCGTTGATATGCCACTGGCGCCCATGCCGGAGAATGTTTCTCCCGCCAGATTAGAAAAGGTTTACGAAGTAAGGAAACGTATCCTGAAAAATTTCAAAGATCAATACTTGTTTAAGGTAGAAGAAAATTTTTTACCTGTTGAGAAAATTATTGAAAATGGTCGGTTAACTGGTTTGATTTTTCAGAAAACCGCTGTTGAGAATGGAGAATATAAATTAATTCCCAACAGTGAAAAACAAGTCGTTTCTCCGCTAACAATATCTTCCGTCGGAAGTGTTCCGGAACCATTACCGGAGATTCCCATCTCAGGTGAGTTATATGCAATTAAAGATCATTTTACCGGTCAACTGGAACAATACGAGAATTTGTTTGCGTTGGGAAATGCGGTGACAGGCAGAGGCAATATTAAAGAATCCCAGGTTCACGGAAAGAAGGTATCCAAACGAATTATTGAGAATTATTTTAATTCCGATCGCGAAATTCATGAAATCGAGATTAATAACCGGGAAAGGGAATTACGACATCGTATGCAAAAAATAAGCAATCAATTGGTAAATAAACCTCCATTATCCCGGGAGACTACTCAGAAAATTTTACAAAAAGTTAAAGAATTACAACATAAGTCTGGTTATGACGGGAATTATGAAAAATGGATTTCACAGCATCTTCCCGTTAGATTAGAAGATATTATTGAAGAAGAAAAGTTGTCTGCTTAAGACATGTGATTTCATCCGCAGTGGCGCTGAATAAAAAAAAGCGTCACAAGAATAGACGCTTTTTTAACATTGCATTCAGTGTTTTTTACTCAATTATTATAACCGTTCTTTAGAAAATCTCCTCCTCATCATTTACGTCTAATCCAAACTGTACATAATTTTTTTGAATGAAGTGCTGCCACTTTTCGGGAACCTCGTCATCCGGAAAAATTGCTTCCACCGGACACTCCGGCTCACAAGCACCACAATCTATACATTCATGGGGATGGATATAAAGTTGTTCCCCCATTTCTTTCATCTTATCTTTATCGCCCTCAGAAAGGGTTAGTCCTTCCGGCGGATAGATGCAATCCACCGGACACACTTCCACACAAGCGGTGTTACATACCCCTTCGCATGGCTCGGTAATAATATATGGCATTAAATAACTCCTAAATTTCCAATTTCAATTAATAACTCACAGAATAAGGTAATTCGCATAAACTCAAAATCTATGTTAACTTGTGTTCAAATACTATTGGCTGAAATCATTCTGGTAGAGACAAATATAATAGACAATCTTTGCGGATAAAACTAAAATTAAGAAATGAAGCCCTTATTCTTCAATGCCCAGCTCATTTTCCATATAGTCTCTAAAATTATCTTTGGACACGTGTTCTATCCCTTTTTTAGCTGCTTTCTTTACTTTTTCATCGGGGTGCAGCGTAAATTTTTGTAAAATTTCACCAATATTGTCAGATCGATTAATATTTGCTAATGTCAGTATAGCGTACTCCAAGATATCCGAATCATCTTTATCCAAAGCCTTCTCAATTTGCTTTGCCAACTTTTTGGATTCGGATGAATAGCTGGAACTAATGGCTTCCATTAGAATGGGCTTTGGTTGAGCAGGCTCAAGATAATGTGCAAGTTTATCAATCCAGAATTGTGGATATTTGCCCATTGCATGGATCGCCACCAATTGAGAAGATTGATATTCAGCTTCCATAAAATCGTATATCCATTCTTGCACAGCATCTAAAAAGCCCAAGTCACTCGCAGAAATCAGGGCTGCTTCCCGCACACTTCGACCCTCAAATTCATCCTGTAAAATAGAAAACAGAACACTTTTCACACGGCGATAATCTTCCTGCAATGATTCTGATTGTAACTCATCCCATTCCTCATAGAACTCCAGGTCCGTATCCGCACCTTCCGGGTCCTCAAACTCTCTCATCACGCCTTCATAAATAACACCACCCAATGACTGAATGGCCGCTTTGCGGACGGCATCATTTTGGTCATTTTCTACTAACTCGATGAGAAGGTCCAGGGTGTAGCGTTCAAAGAGACAACCTTCTGCTGCCAAACAAGCACCTCCCCGAATTCGTTCATCCGGCGATTGTAGCTGAGCATGGACAAAATCAACATTATCCGAAGAATAATCTGCTTGCTCGCGGATTGCCGATAGGCGGTCTAAAATTTCTCTCCAATTATTTTGTTGCGTATTATATTGCATTTATCATGTCCCATGTTTAAAAGTTCTCTTATCATACACAAAAGAACAACTCATAAGTTCCAATAAAATATATATTATGAAAAAGTAAAAATTTAAATGGGATTTTACTTTTATAAAAAGAATTCTTAAAATTGTGTATACGCTCAACTATACACATAAACTTTGGTATATATAGAAATTGTAAAAATCAGTTTTTAATTCCAAGCGAATTTGAAACGATTTTTTTACTTTTTTACTAACTTTTTAAGCCGGGAACCATCTAAACCAGTGATAAATATAAAACATGCGTGAGTGGAGAAACTTTTTTAACTTGATTCAACGCAATATAAAAAATAAATTGAAAAGATATGATGCAAGAGAATATTAACGACAGGGAAAAGTTAGTTTTAGAAGCTATTATAAAAAATTTTATTTTAACCACCACCCCGGTAGCTTCTTCATATATAGCACAGAACAGCCAATTCTCTTTTAGTCCGGCGACCATTCGCAGCGTGATGGGTAAACTGGAAGAGGACGGTTATATCTATCAGCCACATCCCTCTGCGGGGCGAGTGCCGACCACTGCCGGTTATCGCATCTACGTGAATCAAATGATGAAGCGAAGCAGGTTACCCCGAAGGCAAAAAGAAAAAATTCAAGAAGTTATCAAAGAAAATCCGGGAGACTTAGAATCCCTGTTGAGGGAATCAACCCGGATTTTGGCCCAGTTTTCTCATCAACTCAGCATTCTTATCTCACCGCATCTGGATGAAGGCGTCTTTCACAGGTTGGATATTACCCGGCTAAGTAGCGAAAGATTGCTTTTGGTGATTTCCATAAAAAGCGGGATGGTTAAAACCATCATGCTGGAAATTAATTCCAATTTAACAAATGATCAACTCAGTTCTGTCAGGCAGATTTTAAATGAAAGATTAAACGGTTTAAAACTTAAACAGATACGCACCAAATTTAAAGAAATTGTTAAAGATATTCAAAATGAAGAGACCGGACTGATTCACATATTTCTAAAATCTGCAAATCGCATATTTAATTTTAATGATGATAGCGAGGTATTTCTTACCGGTACGCCGAATATGCTGAGACAACCGGAATTTTCCGATTACCGGAAAATTTCTCAGGTTGTGGAACTACTGGAAGATAAAAAAGTAATCGTTCATATATTGAACGAAAACACGTTAGAATCTGAACTCAATATTAAGATTGGTGAGGAAATCGGTGAGCAGAAGATGGAAAATTGCAGTATAATTGCTGCACGCTATCGAATTGACCAGGTTTCAGGAACACTTGGGATTATCGGTCCGATGCGTATGGACTATAGTCAGCTTGTTCCGCTGGTTGAATTTACGGCTCAGATTCTATCGGATTCATTAACGGCTAATTAAAAACAACAAAAAATTAAAGATTTTTAAATTTTGTAAGATAATCAAGATCAAAAGGGTTGTAAGGAAATAGAATGACGACTAAACGAGACTATTATGAGATATTAAATGTAGAACGATCTGCTTCTGCCGATGAGATTAAATCTGCCTATCGAAAAATGGCGATGAAATATCATCCAGACCAAAATCAGGGAAATAAAGAAGCTGAAAATAAATTTAAAGAAATTGCTGAAGCGTATGAAGTGTTGAAAGACCCCGATAAGCGTGCAAAATACGATCGTTTCGGACACGATGGCGTCAAAGGCACCACTGGAGGAATGGGTGGATTTGATTTTGACTTTTCCGATCCGTTCAGCATTTTCGAAGAAGTATTTGGATTCGGTGATATTTTTGGCGGCAGATCCCGGAAAGACCGCCGCTCTCAGAAACAGAGAGGCAGGGATATGCAAATCAAGTTCAAAATATCTCTGGAAGAAATTGCCACTGGTGTTACAAAAAACATTAAGGTAAAAAAACAGGTGGCTTGTGATACCTGTGGTGGCGGCGGAATGAAACCGGGTTCAAAACCGACAACCTGCGGTGCCTGTCAGGGTTCAGGCGAAATTCGGCAGGTATCTCAATCATTGTTTGGACGGTTCGTTAATGTTGCCAGTTGCTCCCGCTGTAACGGTCGCGGAACCATCATCAGCGATCCCTGCACAACTTGTCGTGGAGAGGGGCGTGTTCAGGGAGAGGACACTGTAGAAATTTCGGCACCGGCAGGTGTGGCTGATGACAATTACATGACTTTGCGGGGAAAAGGAAATGTGGGTCCAAATAACGGTCCCCCGGGAGATCTCATTGTTGTTTTCGAAGAAAAGCCACACGAATTTTTCTCCCGGAACGGGAATGATGTAATCTATGAACTTCAATTGAGTTTCCCTGAAGTGGCACTGGGAAGTGATGCGGAGATTCCCACTTTAGAACTGGAAGAGGTTAACGATGAAAAACAAAACAAGTTAGTTAAGATAGATATTCCCGCCGGCACGCAAAGTGGTAAAATTTTCAGGCTTCGCGGAAAAGGGTTGCCTGAGCTAAACAGTTATCGACGGGGTGACTTGTTGGTCCAGGTGAAAGTGTGGACACCCAAAAAGCTAAATGAAAGAGAACGGGAACTGCTTGAAGAATTGGCACAGCTTGAGAATATCGCAGCACCGTTAAAAAAAAGCTTTTTTGAAAAATTTAAAGAAGCACTCAATATTTAAACATTGGTACAGCATTTCAAAAATACGATAACGTATTTGCATATTCATTACTGGTCCAAACACAGTTTGAAACCAGCAGGATTCTTACGAGACTTTTGTCAGGGAATTCCGCTCACAAAAGATTATCAGATTTTAAAATAAATCACCATATTTACCTGGCAAAGTGTTAAGCCGGCTTATACAGCCGGTTTTTTGGTTTAATAACATCTCCAAATTTTCATAACGATGTCGGATTGACCGCAAATGAAGGCAAAAATCTACCGGATGAGATTGTTAGTTCAAAAAATGCCAAAGTTATAATTCCCTGATTTTCTCAAAAATATTTCTTTCTAATAAATAATTTAATTATTGCATTAGAAAAATCTGATTACTATTATTTGAACAATTGTTCAAGTGTAGGAGTGAGTATGGCAGCAAATGAAATTGAAATTTGCAAAGAAAACATCGTTAACTTTCAAAAAGTTGAAAAGGTAAATCAACAATTACCTGATAATGACGAAATTTCGGCATTGTCCGAAACCTTTAAAGTTTTTGGTGATCCAACCAGGTTGCGCATACTGCTGGCGTTAGCGCAAGAAGAGTTGTGCGTCTGCGATTTGGCAACATTAATCAATCTGTCTGTTTCTGCGGTTTCGCATCAGCTACGGATTTTACGGGGAATGAAGCTGGTCAAATTCCGTCGGCAGGGGAAAATGATTTACTATTCTCTGGACGACACCCATATCGAAACCATCATCGGGGCAGCACAAACACATGTAAGAGAATAAAATGAGCGAATCTAAACAAATAACTCAGGAATTCGAAGTTCAGGGGATGGACTGCGCGGATTGTGCGGTGAACATTGAAAAGGAAGTCAATAAATTACCTGGGATCAAAACTGCATCTGTGGATTTTATTAATGCCCGGTTAAAAGTGGAATTCGATGCCCAGCACATACAGTTTGATCAGGTGAAATCCGCCGTTAAACATGCCGGATACCGTGCAAGAGAATTCGCAAAAAGTCAGCAATCCACCCTCATCGTAGAAGGAATGGACTGTGCCGATGAATCACGTCCGATTGAAAATCGGTTATCGAAAATAGATGGCATCGAAGATATTCAATTCAATTTGCTTAAAAATGAGTTGATGCTCCAACACAGTATTCCAGTTAGTCAAATTCAGGAAGAATTAAAGGAATTAGGTTTCACATCCCGGTTGAAGGGACAAATTGACACCCAAGAATCAATTAGTTTCTGGCAAAAACATCGCTCATTCATCCTCACTGCTTTGTCCGGGATTTTCATTTGTTTGGGATTGATATTGCAATTTACCCGGGCTGATTATAAAATCTCATTGGCTTTGTTTATAGCTGCTATTCTTTCAGGTGGATTTCAAATTGCTCAAAAAGGATTAAAAGAAGCCAGGAATTTAAGATTGGGAATGAATTTCTTAATGTCCCTGGCAGTTATCGGCGCCATGTTCATTGGAGAGTGGACCGAAGCCGCCATGGTGGTATTTTTGTTTGCATTGGCACAGCTTCTGGAAACCTATTCGATGAATCGTGCCAGAAAATCCATCCAATCTTTAATGGAATTAGCGCCCAATACGGCACTGCTTAAAACACCCCAGGGATTGGAAACGGTCCCTGTTGACGAAGTTGACGTCGGTGCTCCCATAATTATTAAACCAGGGGTCAGAATTCCGTTAGATGGGATTGTCAGCGAAGGGTTTTCCACTGTCAACCAGGCACCGATAACCGGTGAGAGTAAACCAATAGAGAAAACTGTGGGTAATGAAGTATTTGCCGGAACCATAAATCACCAGGGGTCTTTGGAAGTTCAGGTTACTCAGAAAGCAACCGATTCGGTACTGGCAAGAATCATTCGTCTGGTGGAACAAGCACAGGCACAGAAGGCACCCACACAATCTTTTGTCGAAAAATTTGCTCGCTATTATACACCTGCGGTTGTTTCTATAGCGGTGCTTGTCGCAATTGTCCCGCCGCTTTTGTTCGGTGCCATGTTTACAGAATGGTTTTACCGGGCGCTGGTGCTCCTGGTAATTTCCTGTCCCTGTGCGCTGGTCATTTCCACCCCGGTAACCATTGTAAGTGGACTTGCCAATGCCGCCAGAAATGGCGTGTTGATAAAAGGCGGTGTATTTTTGGAAAACTTCAACAAAGTAAAAGCATTGGCATTCGACAAAACCGGCACACTAACCCTTGGGAAACCGGTTGTGCAACAGATTATTGCCTTAAACAATTATTCAGAAAATGACATTCTGAAAATTGCTGCTTCACTTGAATCGAGATCGGAACATCCCATTGGACTGGCAATTGTGGAATATGCCAAATCCGGAAATATACAACCGGTTGATATTCAAAACTTTCAATCGCTAACCGGTAAGGGAGTGCGTGCCGAAATCGATGGCTCCGGTTATGTTTTGGGAAATCACCGTCTGTTTGAAGAAAACGGATGGTGCGAAGAGCGAGTTCACAGAAAATTGAAGGATATCGAGAAGCACCGAAAAACAGCAGTCATGGTCGGAAATGAACACCAAATCCTGGGCATTATCGCAATTGGCGATGAAATACGTCAGGATACTGCAAAAGTGATACAGGTACTGCACGAAGCAGGGATTCCAAAAATAGTGATGCTCACCGGCGATAATCAGATGACTGCAGAAGCCATTGCCAAATCCCTGAATATTGATGATATTCAGGCAGAATTATTACCGGCAGATAAAGTAACAGCAGTTAAAAACCTTACTCAAACATATGACACGGTGGCGATGGTGGGGGACGGCATCAACGATGCACCGGCGCTGGCGACGGCGAATATCGGAATATCTATGGGGGCAAGCGGTTCGGATACGGCGCTGGAAACGGCGGATATTGCCCTGATGAAGGATGACTTGAGCAAATTGACTTACTTGAAAAAACACAGCCATAAAACTGTGAACATCATAAAACAAAACATTTTTGTCGCGCTTTTCCTAAAAGTGCTGTTTTTCGGATTAGCAATACCGGGACTGGCAACCTTGTGGATGGCTGTTTTTGCCGATATGGGCGCCAGCTTAATGGTGATTTTCAACGGATTGCGGGCATTAAAAACCAGCAAAGATTAGCTTAGTTTGATAAAGAACAAATCGACACCCCAATAGTTATTCCGGATAACAAAAAATTCATCAGCAATTATCCAACAGTAAATGTAACTTTTTACTATTTCATTCATTTAACAGATTAGAAAGCGAAATTGAGAAAGGATAAAAGATGGGCATCAAAAAAATAAAGATAAAATACAAGAGTCAATTTAAAATAAAGAAATTATCAAAATTGTAATTTTGAAGGAGGCGAATTTATGAGACAAACTAATTATGGATTCAGCAAAACATTGGATTTACCTTATAGTGCTGCAATTGAAAAAGTGACTGAAGAATTGCAGAAGGACGGTTTCGGTATTCTCACCGAAATTGACGTGAAGGAAACGCTAAAGAAAAAACTGGATGTAAATTTTAAGCCGTATAAAATTCTGGGTGCCTGCAATCCCCCATTTGCACACAAAGCGTTACAAGCGGAAGAACAAATCGGTTTAATGCTTCCCTGTAATGTGATTGTTTACGAAAATGATGAAGGGGAAACCACGGTAGCTGCCATAGATCCGATGGCTTCCATGCAGGCGGTGGAAAACCCAAATCTGGGCGAGATCGCCGATCAGGTCCAAAGCCGATTAAAATCGGTGATTGAGCGGTTGTAATTAAGTTATCAAATCTCAGAAGAGAGGTGAATGATTTACCTCTCTTCAACCGTTCTCAACTATTTTCTTATCTTAAAATCGCTCATTTAAGGATTGTATAATTTATAATTTTTTCCTAACTTTCCTGTGTAAGAAAATCCATATTAGATATTAACAAATGTATTTCACCAAATCGCAAATTCGGGCATTGTGGTTTATTGTCATCGTTTTCGGGGCAGCGGTGCTGGTTCATTACGTGAAGGTTTGGTTCTTCACAGACGAAGCGTACGATTTCAGTGCATTCGAAGAAGTGTTTGAGCAGAAGCGGGACAGCATTTTGCAGGCTGAAAACCAAATGAAATCACAAAAGGCCGATGTGAGCCAATCCGCGACTTCTCAGAAAAACCATTCATCTGTTTCCGGTCAATTTCCGATAGATATCAATTTAGCCACCGCGACACAGTTGCAATTGCTTCCCAGGATCGGTCCAAAAATTTCACAACGGATAATTGATTTCCGGGAGAAAAACGGCAGTTTTAAAACCAAAAAAGATCTCACTAAGGTCAAGGGAATTGGTGAAAAAACCTTTCAAAGGCTTAGTGATTTAATTACTGTAAGTCAATAGTGAAAGATTGATTATATTGAACAAACTTTGAATAAAATATTGAATTTAAAAGATAATACTCGTATTATGAATGACATTATAGCTAATTTATATATTTAGAATAATTACTATTACGAATACATTTAGTAGGTACAAATTTATGGCAAACACCAAACAATTAAGCTTTTTGCTGGATGATTTTGAAAAAATATCAGTTCGGAAAATCAATATACTAAGATCTCCAAAACAATTTGGTACCGGTGAATCAGATTCCCAAACATATTTATCTGAATTAGGTATAAACATTATAGATAACCCCCAACCCATTCAATTTCAAAAGAATTCAAATGAGATAGTTCATCGTTGGTCACCATATGTCCAGGGGTTTTCATCTCAATTCGTTCAAAATATATTATCTTATTATGATTCAATATATAAGAGTCCCGTAATTTTCGATCCTTTCGCTGGGAGCGGTACTGTTCTCGTTCAATCAAAGCTTAAAAATTTTGAAGCGTATGGTGTAGAACTAAATCCCTTGCTCTTTTTCATTGCAAAAACTAAAATCAATACCTGGCATATCAATCCGGATAGATTACAGAAAATATCAAATAGCTTGCCAGATAATAAAACTTTTGAAGCGCCAAATTTTCTGAAATCTGAAAAACATTTTAATACACAAATACTGAATAATCTCGAAATTCTAAAAAGTGGTATAGATAATTATCAGCCAGAATCAGAAAATGATAAAATTATAAAGGACTTAATGCTTGTTGCATTCTCTGCAATTTTAATAGACTGCAGCAACCTTAAACGGAGCCCTTGTTTGGGATATACCAAAAATAAAACTGTTCACGCACAAATGCCGTTTACTCTATTTAAAAGAAAAATTAATGAAATTGCGTCGGATTTAAGAATTCTTCAAAAAGATTATAATTATATTAATAGTGCAAGTGAAATATATTTGGGCAATTCTAAACTATTCGAACACGAACACAAATATGATTTAGTTATTACATCCCCTCCTTACATGAATGGTTTGGATTATGTGATGAATTATAAAATAGAGATGGGATGGCTTGGATTCGCGAATAACCATCAAGAATTAAAAAAAGTTAAAGACAGTATGGTCGTTTGTGATAACGTATCTAAAGGACTTGTGAAAAACTTTAATGATAATAACCATAGTTATACAAATGAATGGATCGAAAGAATCAAATTAGATATAAAAACTAATATTATAAATAGAGGCAAGTACCGAAGAACGGATATGCCCGATATAGTTCACAAGTATTTTGACGATATGTATATCATCATGAAAAATGTATCTTCTGCAATCAGAGGCGGAGGTAGATTTATTCTTGTTATTGGAGATAGTTTAATAGCAGATGTTTATTTACCGACTGACTTAATTCTGGCACGGATTGGTAAAGAATTAGGTTTATCTATAGAAAAAATTGAAAAAGCAAGAAATAGACGATCAGGTCAAATACGTAGTTACACACTGCGAGAATCCATAGTAACGCTTAGAAAAGACTAGGGCAGATAATGCCGAGCCGAGAATTTGGATACTTAGATAATCCCGCCAATGGTTTGGATATTGTTCGGGCAAGAACCCTTTTAGGAAATCTTCGGTTATGGGATTTGCCCAGGAAAGAAGAAGCACTTGATATTGTTAAAAATGAAATTGGTCATTCTCCTATTCCCTGTATATATATGCTTTTTGATGATAAACATCAACGAAGAGTTTATATAGGTCAAACAGAAAACATGCAAAACAGGGTTTTATACCATATAAATGCGCCAGATGCGAAAATTAAAAATTGGAGCCGGGTAATTATAATAAATGATGCTAGAAATGCTTCCCAATCTGATTTTAATGATGAAAACATCAGGCTTGTTTTAGAAAATTATTTAATAAAGCTTTTTAAAATAAATAATTACAAGGTAACAACTTCAAGTAGTCGCCAACCAAGTTTAAGTTCAACTCAAATTACTTTAGTCAATTCTTTTAAAGAAGAATTGATAGTTTTACTATCAAGAAAAAGCAAGATTTCCAAAATTTTAACAGAACGGGGCGATGATGAAATTTATAGTGATGAAGTTAGGAAAATTTTATTAAAAAAAGGATTCAAAATTGACTCTTGGGGTAGAAAGGAAGCAATTATTAATCATGAAAAGACATTCATAAGACCAGGAAGTCTTAAAGCAAAAGGCTGGCAAGTTACTTTTAGAGGTGAAAATCCAGACAGTTCTAAAACCAGTTTGGAAAAGGAAAAAGGTTTTTGTCTTATACCCCGTGGTCCAATATTGATGATTCCTCTAAAAATTTTTAAAGATTTTATTATTGACATTGACACTAACGCATTTAATCGTGACACAATTGATATATTTTTTAGATTTGATGAAAACAGTATTAATATGGTTTACAAAAATTCAGACCTTGATGTGACTTCATTTTCAATCTTGCCGCATCAAAGATAAAATTCAAATAATTTTCATAATTAGATAAAAGATTGTTTTTTTTAAATTGTTCTAATAGTCATGGTATATCAATACTAGCGTGAGTTTACTACGACCAGTCCATATTAGTATCAAATAAGTTCTCATTAA
>CAZVKP010000042.1:0-12994 GCA_964627635.1 uncultured Calditrichaceae bacterium
ATACTCAAAGGATCCGGTTTGGGCTTATAGGTTGGTAAATGTTCACCAAATGCCAGGTAACCTTCATGATCCAAATAGAAGTGTTGTCTTCCGGTCAATGTGTGCCACGGTGTCGAACGTTCTACATTCAAGCAATAGGCAGAATATGCTCGTCCGTTTTGCATGATACCGGTCCAGCAAGGGCTGGTAAGCAACCGTTTTGGTTGGCTGATCAAATCGTCAAAATTATAGACTATACCACGATTTTTCTCTGCAAGATCCACCATGGGTTTTCCGACTTTCTTTTCCTTTTCTTTGAATGCGCGATAGGCAATTTCACCGTTGGTTTCCGGAGCAAGATAAAGAATGACGTTTGCGGCTTCTCTGGCTTCCTCTATTTTAGGATAAATTTTTCCATTCCATTTTTCAGTCGGATTTTTCTCAATTAGCTTTTTATAAAAATCATCAATCTGCCAACTGACTCCATGAGCACCAATTCCATCTTTTTCTGCACGTGTTCCAAATGAGATAAAACGATTATAAATATTTGCGTAATCCCTTTCCACAAAAGCAAAGTTGGGCATGGTTTTGCCAGGAATCGCCTCGCACTCCCCTTTTTCCCAATCCTTAATTTCCGGTTGGGCAATCTCCGCCGGTGTATCATGTTGTAACGGAACGGCTACAATATCTCTGACCGGTTCCGAAAAGTGGCTTTTTGCAAGTTCACTAAATTTTTTGGCAAATTCTCGGAAAATATCCCAATCACTTTTAGATTCCCAGCACGGCGGTACTGCTTTGGTTAAAGGATGAATGTATGAGTGCATATCGGTGCTGTTCAGATCATCTTTTTCATACCAGGTTGCTGTGGGGAGAATAATGTCTGAATACAAAGCAGAAGTATCCATTCTAAAATTAATGTCCACAATCAAGTCCAATTTGCCCTTATTTGTATGCTCACGCCAAACTACGTCATTGACTGAATCTTCAGCCACTTCTTCTGCTATAGAATTTGTATGGGTTCCCAGATAATGTTTCAGGAAAAATTCGTGTCCTTTTGCACTGGACATCAAAGCGTTTCCCCGCCAAATAAAAAATATCCGGGGCCAATTTTCCGGCGCATCAGGATCTACCACTGAAAATTTTAGTTTCTTTTCTTTCAATTGAGACACTAACCAATTTTTTATCTCTTGGTCAGTTTTCGCGCCGTCATTTTCTGCTTCCTGAATTAATTCCAGCGAGTTCCGGTTGAACTGGGGATAAAACGGCAACCATCCGGATTTCACCGCTTTGGTTTGTAAATCCATGGTATGTCCCTGGGTGATGGCGTGGCCATTTGGTGAGGGGTAATATTCCTGAAAACTTCGTTCGTATCGCCACTGCCCTGAATGGACATAATGAAAAGATGGGGCATTTTGTAATCGCGGTGGTTTATCCCAGTCCAATGCAAATGCCAGTGTACTCCAGGACGCCATAGGCGCTAATTTTTCCTGTCCTACATAATGGTTTAATCCTCCGCCATTGCGTCCGATACAGCCGCAAAGCATCAATCCAACCATCCCGGCACGGTATATTAAATTGTTATGATACCAGTGATTAATCCCGGCACCAATAATAATCATACACCGTCCCTCGGTTTTTTCAGCAGTAACGGCCCACTCTCTGGCAAATTGAATAACAGTCTCGGAATCAATTGCTGTATATTGTGATTGCCAGGCCGGCGTATATGGCATTTCCGGGTCATAATAATTTTCAGGATACTCACCACCAAGATTTCTACTGACACCAAATTGTGCCATTAACAGATCGAATATTGTGGTGACAACAACTTCACCATCAGACAATTTTAATTTTTTAACCGGGATTTTTCTTTTGAATGTCTGATTTGATCCGAATTCACTTATTTGAATATCCGCTAATTCATCAGACTGATCAATTAAAGTAAGTAATGGTTCAATTTCGGTTTCATCCAGATCATCCTTCATGTCCAGATTCCATTTACCTTTCTTTTCCTGCCAACGGTGCCCCGCACTTCCCAGTGGACAACGCGGTTCGCCACTATTTTCATCCCATACCAAGAATTTCCAATCCTTATTATCACTTTTTTGATATCTCTCTAATTTACCGGCACGTAATAGTCGACCTGGTAAATATCCATCTTCCTTTTTATTTAAAACCACCAGATGAGTGGCATCAGAATATTTTTTGAGATAATTGGTAAAGTATGGCACTTGCTTATCTACAAAGAATTCTTTGAGAATAACATGATTGGCCGCCATCCAGAAGGCACCATCCTGGCCAGTGTTAACAGGAATCCACCAATCCGAATATTTTGCCACCTGACTGAAATCCGGCGAAAGCACAGTCATTTTGGCGCCATGGTGACGGGCTTCTGCGGCAAAATGCACATCAGGCGTCCGGGTCATATTCAAGTTGGACCCCATCACGCACATATATTTGCTGTTATACCAGTCTGCACTTTCCGCCACATCGGTCTGTTCACCTAGCACTTCGGGCGATGCCGGAGGAAGGTCACTGTACCAGTCGTAAAAACTGAGATTCACGCCGCCAAGAAGTTGCAAATAACGTGAACCTCCCGCATAACTGAGCATAGACATTGCGGGAATTGGAGAAAATCCAATAATTCTATCCGGTCCGTATTTCTTAATAGTATAAATATTGGAAGCCGCAATAATTTCCAGAACCTCATCCCAACTGCTTCTCCTGAGGCCCCCTTTTCCACGCGCCTGATGAAAACGCTGCCTTTTTTCATCATTTTTAATGATATCTTTCCATGCAGCTACCGGATCTGCAGTTCGTGACCGGGCTTCTCTCCACAAATCCATGAGCGCACCCCGCAGGTAGGGATATTTTACCCGGATAGGACTGTATAAATACCAGGAGTAGGAGATTCCACGCTGGCAACCCCTGGGTTCATAAGCCGGTATTTCACCCTCCAAAGCCGGATAATCCAGCGCCTGCATTTCCCAGGTAACAATACCCTCTTTCACATAAACATTCCATGAACAGCCCCCCGTGCAGTTGACACCATGGGTACTTCTGATTCGCTTATCATGTTGCCAGCGGTTTCTGTAAAAATCTTCCCATTGGCGAGTTTTTGGATTTAAAATGTCCTTAATCCAACTCATATTTTTTATTCCTCCTTTGTCGATTTCTTGGATTTCAATTGCCATTCAGCCGGATTCAAACGATTTCGCCAGATCAACTGAATTATCACAATGAAAATGATTGCACCCAATATGGCCAGCCATATCAAAGACATGGTATTAAAGGATGCCTGTTGAGGCTTTTGGTTTTCTTGGATATATGCCAATAAATCCTGAACTTCGCTTTCCGTTAATGATTTATTTTGATAAAGAGGTCTCATTGTTGGAAAAGCAATGTTCGTTAATACTGATTTTAATCCTTGCCGACCAAATTTTTCTATTGCTACTGATAGGTCTGGTCCCAACGATCCGCCGCCTGAGAATGGAAGCCCTGCAATGGAATGACAGGAAACGCAATTCGGACCGTTATTTTGGAAAGATTTTGCACCTGTAAAAAGTTTTTTGCCTGCCCGCAGATCTCCCAACGGCTCAACAGTTTCTTGCTTTTTTTGAACCGTTCCTGTTTTTGCTTGCGTCTCTCCGGATTCAGATTTTTCTGACTCGCTTTGTTGCTCTAAATAGAGCAATATCGATTTTGTTTCCTGTTCATTTAACCCCTGATTGGGCATCGGGATATTATTAAATTGCTGAAGCAGAGCATTGGCCAATGAATCACCCTCTGCAATCATTTTTTCCGGCTTTAAAATAAATCGTTTTAACCAATTGCGATCCCGTTTTTCAGTAATATTTTCTAAATCAGGTCCAACTATCTCACCCTTTCCGATGGTGTGGCAGGAAATACATTTTTGATTATAAATATTGCGACCTTTTTCAACATTTTGCGAATAAACCACCGAGAATGAAAACAGAAGAAACCATACAAACAGGTATTTTGGACAAAATAACCTATAATAATTTTTTCGATAAACCGTTTTTTGGATTAGGTAATTTCTCATTAAAACATCCTCCTTCAAAAAAGAATTACTTTTATCTTTATACAGAATGAAATTTGAACCAAACAACAAATGTTCATTGGCATTTATTTATCATGGCTTCTGTTCCTGTAAAAATGAAGGACAAAATTTGAAATAAAAAAACTGATTTGCTCTTATCTTAGAAACGACATCGGACAGACAAGTTTGTCGGAATACCGAATTTAAATGAACCTGGGTACTTCCCCAGTAATCGTGTAAACAACATGGATTTTGTTGATTGCAATTGTCGAAACCAAAAACACATTCCGAAAATATCTTACTCTCCCCCAATGCCGTCACAATCTCCATAAGCGTGATCTTGTCTGAAGATCTTGCTAAAGCCACTCCGCCATGAGATCCACGATGTGATATTATTATCTGACTTTGAGCCAGTGAATGAAGAATTTTTGCCAGAAAATGAAATGAGATATTCAAATTATCAGATACTTCTCGCACAGTAACATATTTTCTTTTGTCCTGCAAAGCAATATAAAACAATGCCTGAAGACCATAATCGCATGTTTTTGAAAATATCATGGCAATCCTATTTAATATATAAGACTCTGATGTCTTAAATATAAAGATAAATTTTTAAATGTCAACAAAAATCTTGATATTTTTCATATAATTTTGTAAAAATGGTTATCTTGATTTTTTCGCCACCATTACCAAATTGGAGGATTCATTTTCCAAAAAAGGGTCGAAGGTCATGTTTCCAAATGTTTCAATATCACGAAATCCCTTATTTTGTAATACTCGAAAAAGTTGATCCTTCAAATATGGCATTAACTCGGTGCTCACTAATTGGTGATGAACAGGATTATTCCCTTCCCATTGAATCCGCAGTATATTGAATCGTATCAGGTCCTCTAAAAAATCATAAAATCGAATAAATTCATGCTTTTCATTTCGTTTAATATTAACAATCCGATTTTTTTCATTCAGAATTTTATTATAGTTCAAAATTTGCAAAACCAAAATGCCATCGGGGTGTAGCCGTTCAGAAAAACCTTTGACTACGGCTTTTAAATCTTTTTCATCTGTCAAATGCGGTAAAGAGTTTCCCAAACAAAAGACCGCATCAAACTTGTCTGATATTTTTTGAGAGAGTTGCTGCATCGGTGATTGAATCCATCTGATCTCTTCACCCGCATTCTTAGCATTTTTCCTGGCCTCATCCAGCATTTCAACCGAAATATCTGCACCGATTATATTTACGCCCAACTGAGATAACACAATTGCATGAAGCCCGGTACCACAGGCTGCATCCAAAACTGTATTTATACTAAATCGCTCAACCCATTTTTGAAAAATTTTTTGTTCTTTCTGAACTCGTTGTTCAAAATTGGTCATTGCATCGTAATCGGAAGCAAGTGATCCATAAAAATTTTGAATATCTGTACTCATCAAACTATTATAAAATTTGTTTTATTTCTCGGATTTTGAAAAGTAAGTTTTATAAAGATCATCCGTTACCTCTTCCGTCCACGCCCGGCAGCCTTTCTTTTTGGCGATATCAATTAATGGCGATGGGATAAATGGGGTTTTTAATTCAAAAATTTTATCATCGGGTATTTTATCCAAAGAGTGCATCACCTGATCTACCGGGTGCTGACCTTTGGCCAGCAAGGGACGAGCATCTAACGATTCAATGATATTTTCAGTTTTAACCCAGCCCGGTCGATTTTCCATCTCAGTATCAAAATCTGAACCATCCTGATCCATCTCCGGTAATCCGGCGGCTTTGCGAAGTTTGCCGATCAGCACCGGTAAGGGTACCTTGCTAACCTCGGAGACTTGCTTTAAATTGGCCACCCTTGCTACTGTTTTACGAAGCACCGGATTCTTAAGTTTTTCAAATGCCGGCGCCATATTGATAAGAGTACTCTCCAAGTCGGGGTATTCTTTTAGAAGTGCCCCAACTTTTGTTTCCGGGGTAATTGATATATTTTCTTTCATATCTATTCGTTTCCAATCATTTAAATCTATAATATACTTTAAGATTCATAATTCAGCAATCGTTGATCACCTTCCAATTTACGTTGCTCTGTAAGATCTTGAGTTACTTCCACCGTTCCAAGATATTCGCCATCTTCATTTCTCATGGCAAAATATTGGATATGTATGAATCGCTCATTCAAAGTTATCCAAAATTCGGCTTTATTTTGTTTGTCGGCACGAAAATCATCCAGTATTTGTTGGACTACATGTACACTGGCAGGCGGATGGCACATCTGCACCTTTCGCCCGATGATTGCGCGATTCCGGTCAAATATCCGTTCGGAACTATCCGAGAAAAATCTAACCTCATCGTTTTGATCCACAAAGGTTAAATCAACTGGTATGGTTCGAAATAGTGAAGTTAATTCTTCCAAAGAAAAACTGCCGGTAGGCAGTTGTATTTTGCCATTCAATTGACCTTTTTTTGAGGAAACGTCAATACCGGTTGGCTCCCATTTCGTTTCAGGATCGAACAAGCAATAACCGATTTCATCGCTTTGGGTATAAATCTCATACCACTCTAATTCCGTAAGGGTGTCCAAACACATGGGAAACAGAATCTCTTCTTCCTTATAAATCATTTCATCAACTCCCTCAACCGCCGGTTTTAATACCATTTCAATCACTGTTCGCGCTTCCCCCGCAGTCATATTATCTGTAGCCGATACCGTCTCCAGCGCACCTTTGAGCAAATCGCGAATTTCATCATCTTTCCCCCACATGACCGTAGGCGGACCGGTAATCTGATATTTTTCCAAATAAGGAAATAACAAATTTTCTTTACGGCGATAATGTTTATCCACATCCCACAGTGCATTAAAGTGTTTTCGTATTTCTAATAATTTATCGGTCACATCAGCATCATCTGATAAACTTGATATTTGATTGAATAATACATTGAGTTGTTCTATTTCTTTTGCCAAAGCTTTATTTTCTTGTTGAAATGTATGAACCGGATGTCCGGGCGGAGTGGTTTTAGCTCCTTCCGGATCGATTACACCTTTTAGTGCTTCACCATGTATATCACATAATTTCAAGACTTCTTGAGCAGGTAATCCCTCAGAAATAAGCTCCTGCTCCGCTTCCACCACAACGCCATAAGGCACCTTGCCCATCAATCGAACCAATTGTTGCTTCATAGCATCTGCGGTCTCTCCATTATGAAGCTTCAGTATTAAGTGTTTCAGCAATTCTTTCCGTTTTTCATTGTTATTAATCAACTCACTCATATATTTTCACTCCTTTATCTCAATATTTATGAACGCATGTTTTAATTTATCTGTATTAAAAAAATCTATGTTTATCGGTTCAAATTTAAACAGTCGTAATCTTCAAATTTCATTGGTCATACAAGATTCTTGATAATATTCACTTCATAATAAAGATATCAGTTTTTAGTTTAATATTAAACCGATTGTTTTTCCGGAATTAAATCCGTTAGACGCAGATTATCTTGTTTAATTTTATTCGCCATTTCTTGCAGTGATGTGTCCAGAAATGCCTGATACAATTTTTCCCTCACAGCAGCCCACTTGTGGTGCAGCGGACAGGGCTTAGAATCGTCACATTGATTCAGTCCAAGTAAACAGTTTTCGAAAAGTTGGCTACCATCAATCGTATAAACAATATCCAATAGAGATATCTCGCTGGTTGGTTTTGCCAACGCCACTCCGCCATTGGGACCACGAAAAGACACCATTATATTTTGCTGGGTTAATTTCTGTAGAATTTTAGTTAAAAAATGAAATGAAATGTTCAGTTTTTCCGAAATCTCTTTGATTGGCACATATTTTCGATCCTCGTTCATCGCAATATAAAGCGCTGCGCGAATCCCATAATTACACGTGTTTGATAAAATCATAATTTCAATCCTACAATTAAGACTCTTTTATCTTAAATATATTGCTTTCAGTTATTGATTTCAAGAACAATTTAAAAAATTTTCTATTGGATGTGGGGTTCTTCAATACAAAAATACTTATCTCCCCAAAAAGTTCTTGACATTTTCAGCAATTCTTCTAAATTTATAGTGCATTTTATCATGATTATTTTATATTTAAAATAATTCTCTCGGACTATTTTTTTATAAAATTTTGTTATACTATTCACGAAGTATCAGCGTCTAAACAAAAATTCGGAGGTCGTCTAAATGGATAAAGAGAAAAAAGTAAACTCGATATCCCGAAGGAGATTTTTAAAAAACTTCGGCACCGGGCTGGTTGGAAGCTCGGTGGTCATTCACGGGCTACGAGCGGCACCTTCGCAAAAAGATGAAAAGCAGGAACCTCAAATCAGTGAAAAAGCAGTTCCCCTCTCCCTAAAAGTCAATGGCAAAAATATCCGTGCAATGGTTGAACCCAATCTATCATTGGCTGATCTGCTTCGTAACGAATTGCGGCTTACCGGCACTAAAATTGTATGCAATCATGGAGAGTGTGGTGCCTGTACAGTGTTGTTGGATGGAAAAGCAGTGTATTCCTGCCACATGCTTGCACTGGATGCAGAAGGAAAAGAAGTGGTTACGGTTGAAGGTTTAATGACCGGGGAGGAGCTACATCCCCTACAAAAAGCCTTTGTTGATAAAGACGGATTTCAGTGCGGATTTTGCACCCCAGGTCAGGTAATGGCTGCACAGGCACTTCTGATGAAAAATGCCCACCCCACCCGAGATCAAATCCTGGAGGGGATGTCGGGCAATCTTTGCCGGTGTTCTGCTTACCCTAAAATAGCGGATTCGGTAGTTGCCGCTGCCAAAAAATAACAGATTAAATTCATATAATTGCTTTATTAACTTAGAAAATGTGCAGGAGGAGGATATATGCCTTCCCGAAAAATTGTAAAATCAAAATTCTTTTTTGAAGAAGATATTAAAGAATCGTTAGCAGAAGTTTCCACCGAAGAATATGAAGCATGGGAAAATAATAGTAAATTGGATGTGGTGGGCAAACCCAAATCCCGTCTGGATGGCTATGATAAAGTCAGTGGTACAGCACAATATGCTTATGATATTTCCTTACCTCGTATGTGTTATGCCAAAACGGTAAGATGCCATATTCCCCATGGAAGAATCAAAAAAATCGACACAAGTAAAGCTAAAGCCATACCTGGTGTTCTGGCGATTATGACGCATGAGAATGCATCCAAAATGGAATGGTATGGTACCAGTTATTTGTTCGATCCCCATGTGAGATATGAAGGTGATGAAGTCGCCTTTGTGGTCGCAAAAACCCAGGCCATTGCAGAAAAAGCAGCCAAACTCATTGATGTGGAATATGAAGAGCTTCCCTTTGTGGTTGATCCCGGCGAAGCAATGGAATCGGATGCAGCTAAAGTTTATGAATCCGGAAATATTGTAAATGGTGAACCGTCTGTGTACGAGCGTGGAGATATAGAAAAAGGATTTAAAGAAGCAGATGAAATTGTAGAAGATACTTTCACGACCCAGGTTGCCGTCCATAATCCGACCGAAGTTCACTGCAGTGTGGTTAACTGGGACGGAGACAGGCTCACAATTTGGGATTCCACTCAGTCAGTTTTTGGCGTGCGTGGTACCCTTGCAGAGAATCTGGGTATTCCGGAGAGTCAAGTTCGAGTAATAAAAAAATACATGGGTGGCGCATTCGGAAGCAAGTTAGAAGCAGGAAAATATACCATGATGGCTGCCTTAGTGTCCCGCAAGTTGGGACGCCCGATTAAAGTTACACTCGATCGCAGGGAAATGAACCTGGCAGTTGGCAACCGGCCGGATTCAGTTCAAAAATTAAAAGTGGGAGCAAAGAAAGATGGCACCCTCACGGCCATGAAGCATTATTCCTATGGTTCAGCCGGAGCTCATCCAAGAAGTGCCGCCTGCAGCTACCCTTTCAGATCGATTTACAAATGTGATAATCTCTTAGCAGAAGATTATTCCATTTATATCAATGCCGGACGAAACCGACCGTTTAGAGCCCCGCCTCATGTGCAGGGAACATTCGGGATGGATTCTATTATCGATGAAATGGCTGAAAAAATCGGAATGGACCCATTGGAATTTAGATTGAAAAATTACGCCGAGAAAGATCAGGTCTCTAATAATCCTTACACCAGTAAACTTTTAAAGGAAGCATATGAACAGGGGTCAAAAGCAATTGGTTGGGAAAGAAGAAGCAATCCTGCCGGATCTGATAAGGGTCCTGTTAAACGCGGAATTGGTATGGCAACCCAAATCTGGTGGGGCGGCGGAGGACCCCCTGCTTATGCGACATTAAAGCTTAACCGGGATGGCAGTGTTCAGGTGCTTACCGGTACACAGGATCTGGGAACGGGAACATATACTTTTGTCGCACAAATAGCCGCAGAAGTTTTAGATATACCGATGGATAAAATTCAGGTTATATTGGGGGACACAGCAACATGTCCATACGGACCTACATCTGGCGGTAGCACTACTGCCCCCTCAGTTTCACCAGCGGTTCGAGATGCTGCCGAGCAGATGAAAGCAAAATTACTTTCCGGAGCTGCTGCGATATTGGAGGTGCCAGAAAATAATCTCATTTACGAAAATGGAACAATACGTGTGGCAGATCAACAGGATCAATCATTAGCAATTAGCGAAATTGTCGGTAAGATGCACGAACGCGTATTGGTAACTACTGGCGCACGTTCAGAGAATCCGGACGGATATTCGATCAACAGCTTTGGGGCACAATTTGCAGAAGTGGAAGTAGACACCTTAACCGGCAAAATTAGAGTAATCAAAATTGTTGCTGCCCACGATATCGGAAGGACACTAAATCGGAAATTACTTGAAAACCAATTTGAGGGCGGCATTATGCAGGGGTTAAGCTTTGCACTAATGGAAGAGCGGGTTATAAATAAATATACTGGTAAGGTTTTAACCACCAATATGCATGATTATAAAACACCTACGATTATGGATACTCCCGAAATTCAGGTAATTATTGTGAGCGATGGAGACCCCATGATCAGTAACACCGGGGTTAAGGGAATCGGAGAACCGGCAATTATTCCGACCCCTGCGGCTATTGCAAACGCCGTTTATAATGCGATTGGTGTAAGAATAAAGAGTTTACCCATGACTCCCGACAAAGTAATAATGGCTCTACAAAGCTAAACAGACTATGATTGACTTAATATTTGAGCTAAAAACAGAAGGAACATAAAATGCAAAGCTTCGAATATCTAAAACCAAAATCATTAAAAGAAGCCAGTGAATTATTGGGTGAGGATTGGAAGACTTCCCTCCCCTACGCCGGAGGTACCGATCTGTATGGTATGATTAAACATGATTTGGAAACGCCGGAAAAATTGGTTAACCTGAAAGCACTTCCGAATATGGATTCCATAAATTATTCATCCGGTAAAGGACTTAGTATTGGCGCTTTAACCAAAGTTGCAGATATTGCAGAATCACAAATAATTAATGAAAAATATAGAGTACTTGCCCAGGCAGCTAAAAAAGTAGGCTCTCCCCAACTCCGAAATGCAGGAACCTTAGGCGGAAATCTTTGTCAGCGTCCGCGTTGCTGGTATTTCAGAGGGGAATTCGATTGCCTTCGAAAGGGTGGTGATATCTGCTATGCGGTTGATGGTGAGAATAAATATCACTGTATCATTGGCGGCGGTCCCTGTTTCATTGTTCATCCTTCAGATCCGGCGGTGGCACTTTTGGCATTGGATGCAAAGGTAACTATTTCTTCAGGTAAAAAGAGCCGACAGACCCCATTAAAAGATTTCTTTGTCCTGCCGGAAGAGAACGTCATGCAAGAAAACATTTTGAAACCCGGTGAAATTGTGACTGAAATTCAGGTTCCCGATTTACCTTCAGGCACTGTGAGTGGATATACTAAATTTATGGAACGGGATGTCTGGGACTTTGCTATGGCGAGTGTGGCTGTCGTTTTACAGAAATCCGGTGGAAGGGTTAAAACGGGAAAAGTTGCCTACGGTGGTGTGGCGCCCATTCCCTGGTTGGAGGAAAAGGTCAGCAAACAGTTGAACGGATTTAATCCAAGTGAAATGAACATAAATAAACTTGCTGATCAGGCTTTGGCAAAAGCCGTGCCTATGGCACAGAATGAGTACAAATTACCACTGGCAAGAAATCTTCTGAAAAAACAACTGATGCAATTAACGATGAGCTAAGAGAACTAAACAATTCGCGGGCAGTTAATTTAAGAAGTTAACCGCCCGTTTATAAATTTTACACTTTTAACTTGACTTATTGAACCACTGTTATATTTATCTGACTGCTACCCGAAAAACCAGAAGGTGTAGTTACCGTAAGGGTAATGGCATGTGACCCTGCGGATAATCCCCCATAAGTAAAAAAAGAACCTGTACCAAATTGTCCGTCAATACTTGAAGTCCACACATAATTTTCTTCGGGAATTGTCTCAAAATTGGTCTGATCTTCCGCAAAACCGGAAAATAGAATTGGCTCTCCGACTGGGTAATCAATCCCGGATTCCGGAGAAAATATTTCCACAAAAACCGCTGCTTGTCCCTGCACGGCAATAATGTTTTCTTCACCTTCAATTATTACTTGAAAGATTTCCTGCCAAAAAGTGGTTTGTCCATTTTCCCTCAAAGCAACCAGAAAGTAATTAAGACCGGGTTGGACGTTAATTGAACCACGGGCAACCGAATCCTCTAAATTCAAACTGTATACCCCCCAGTACTGATAGAAATCCCCGGTGTAACTTTGAAGGACTGCAACAGCATTTTCCCAAAAATCCCGATCGATTTGCCATAAAGTGGTATCAAAAAGTGTATATTGTTCCTGAGCTTCCCATGCTTCAAAAAATTCAAACTCATTTTCCCACTTGGTCATATCCAATACCAGCACTTTCGCTTCATCCACCACCTGGACTTTTGAGAATGATTTCTTTGTGGAAAATTGACTATTTGAGATATTCTGATCTAAATTGTCTTTTT